>DATCFQ010000540.1:0-11474 GCA_036509495.1 Caulobacteraceae bacterium | reverse complement strand
CCTTCCAGCCAAGATCATGATCGAGGCCGACTACGCCATGAAGGCGATCATGCTCGACGCCGGGTTCGCGCACGGCAAGCGCGTGGCCGACGTGGCGGCCCTGTTGCACGCCGCCAAGCCGGAGGACGCCGACGATCTTTCGCGTTTCTGGCTGACCCCGCAGCGTCTGGGCCACAACGCGATCTACGACTCCGCCTCGGGCCGAACCACGCTCCTGGAAACCCGCGTCCAGGTGCGCACCGAGACCATGGTTTTGCGCAACGGCGAGATCGAGGGCGCCGGTGCGGCGAGCCCGATCCCCGAGCAGCAGGCCCAGGCGTTCACCGCCGCCTATGACACCCTCGAGCGCTCGGCCGAGGTCGAGCCCCACGCCATATTCCTGAGGCTGCACGGCCTCGTGGACGTGGTCACCCTGGCCAAGATCTGGCGCGCGCGCCAGGTTCACGCGGACGCGCTCGACCTGATCGCCGCACTGCCGTATCGCAGGCTCGCCGGCGGCGCGGGGGTGCCAACCACCTATCCCGGGCTGTCCAGCCAGTTCTCTTCGGCCGCCGGGGAGTTCCAGGCGTCCGGCGGCGTGCAGCTGAACCTGCGCCAGGAGGCGAACGCGGCGCGCACCTACGACGACCACGTCGCCCAGGCGCTGGAACAGGCCGCGGCGGCCCAGCGCAGCGCTCCGGTGCTGGCCAAAGCCCTCGACCTGACCTTCGCCCTGCCGGCCACGACGGCGGGCGCGGCGCGCGACGTGGACGACGCCCTGCTGGCGGCCGCCGGCGCGCTCAGGCGTCGCGACCTCGATCTCGCGGTCGCCAGGTTCCGCGAAGCCGTCACCGCCGCGCCCGCTGATCCCAACGGCTATGCGGGATTGGCCTTCGCCGTGCTGGAGCAGGGCCGTCCGACCCAGGCGGCGGCATACGCGCTGCGGGCCATGGAACTGGCGCCCTCCGACGAGTCCTTCCAGATGCTTGGCCGCGACGTGGCCTGGCGCCTCGACGCGCGCGCCGCCTACGCCGGCTTCGACACCACCGAGCGGCGCGACCTCAGCCGCTACTATGTGCACTGGGCGGCCATCGCCGACCACGACGGACAGCCCGAGGTCCGCGACCGCGACGCCGGCTGGGCGGCCGACCTGTGGGAAGACAACGGCGACGCCCATGTGCTGCAGGCCTTCGGCCACGGGTCCGAAAGCCCGGAGCGCGAACAGCAAATGGCGCGCGCGGTCCGCGCCTTCCGCCGCCAGCTCGAGGCTGGCGTTCCTGAGGCCCGCGAGCCGCTGGCCATGGCCCTGTTGATGAGCGCCACGGACCACCTCTTGCGTGCGATCGGCCAGATCAAACCCGGCGCCGACTCCGCGCCAGTGCTGGCGCTGGTGACTCGCGGCGCCGACGAGGCGCGTCAGTCCCTCGAGATCGAGCCGGAGCTTCCGGCCGCCGCGGCGGCCGGTGTGCTCGCCAGCGGCCTGATCTGGGTGGTCAGCACGCCCGAGGATCGGCCGGGCGCCGCGGCGCTTCTCGATCGCTCCGCCGCCCTGGTCGCGCGCTTTCCGAAGGACCCCGGAGTCCGCGTCGCGCGCGCCCAGCTCATGGCTTTGACCGGAGATCCGGCGGGCGGACTGCGCGAGGTGGACGCCGCCCTGGTCGAAGGACCGCTTGACCTGAGCGCCCTGGCGGCCCGCGCGGGTCTGCGCGCGGAACAGGGCGACTGCGCCGGCGTCTCGGCAGACATGGATCGCGCCCGCCGTCTGGCAGGAAGGAATGGGGCCCTGCTGGAGGACGCGGCCTCGGTCGTCACCGAGTGCCGGCCGAGGTAGGGGCTTCTGCCGCGAAGGGCGTGGCTCAGCGCTTGGAGCCGTAGCGCACCACGTTCACCTGTTCGGTGGTGACCAGGCCAATGTCCTTCATGTCGTCCAGCATCTCCTGTGGACCGGCGCTGAAGCGGGGCCCCGGTCTATCTCCATCTACCGCTTTGAATTGGCACCAGAAATTGGCACCTAACTGGGGTCCTGATAAGTGCCGGTGGGGACCCCACCCTTGAGTCAATTTGGATATACAAATCAATTCAGTAGGCGTTGTCGTGGCGGGGTCCAGCGTCAGCGCCGATCCACACCCAAAACCTCACAAACGGGTCCGGGCAGCGGGCTCAAGGCGGCGCGTCGGCGCGATATCTGTCTGGGTTTGAGAGCAGGTGCTGCACGAGCACCTTCGCGGTTCCGTCAGGTCGGCCGGGCGCGTCCGCCGGCGTGTGGATGATGGGCCGCACCGTGACCTCGCTGTTCACCTCGACGAGGTCGGGCTCTCCAGGGCCCTTGGCGAGATCGATGATCGAGATCACCGTCGGCGCGGCGCGAAGGATCACCACCGATATTTCGCGCGGCGAGAACATGCCCTGTTCCGGATATCGGTCCCGCATCAGGGCGTTCAGATGTTCGATCTCGGCGAGGTTCGTCACCTCGGCGGCGTGCGCCGCCATGGACAATCCCCGAAGCCGCTGGCCGGCGTCATGGCCGAGCGCGATCGAAATCCGCGGATCGCGCGCGATGTTTGCAAACTTCTGGCTGATCCGCGCCACGGCGAAATAGAGCATGAGGTCGTCATGCACATAGCCGACCACGGTCGCCTGCGGCCATCCATCCGGCCTCAGGGTCGCCACCGTCATGACGCGGTTCTCGTCGAGCAATTGCAGGATCTTGGTCTTGGAGTCGTGCTCCCCGGAGGAAGGATTTTCGGCCACGCGCGCACCCCTTTCCTTGATGTCGGCAAAGGGCCGGCGCAGGCCGGGGGGCCGGGGGGCCGGGGCACGTTACGCTGGCGCCGCCGACTTGCCGGGCCAGCTCCAATTGAACGCGGCGAGCACATCGCGGGTTGCGGCAGGATCGGCGATTGTCGGCGAGGGCGACAACTATCCCTTGGGGGTAGTGTCAAGCCAAACGGGCGAAGGGCCGGCGTTCACCCCTTATCAGGCGGCAACGCCGACGAGGAGAGGCCCGGTCGCGCCGTCTTTCCCCCTGTCCCTCTCGGAAGATCGATAGCTGCTGCCGGAAACGGGCGCCGCAGCGGGGGCGGAGCCAGCCCCGAACGATTTGCCCTGACAATACCCGGCCGGAGGCTTTCGCGGCCCGGCCCCGTTTAGTTACCAGCACCCATTCATCTGCACGGCATAAGCGGCTGATATCACATGACAATTCTAAAAACGTCCTGTTGTGTAAAAGAGATTGCATGCCTTCCGGAACTTAAACTTCCGGTGCGACTTACGTCTTATGGCGTGATGCTCGCATGAAGAGCCTTGACGGCTGCGATGCCGATTGTCACGGCGAGGGGGTTCTGATCGCCACGATATTGATCGTCGAAGATGATGTGTTCATCCGCGACATTGCGGTGCTGATGGTTGATGACCTGGGCCACAGGACACTCTCTGCCTGCAACATGGATGAGGCATTTTCGGTCCTCGGGTTTCCTGAACCTATCGACGCGCTCTTTACTGATATCCGGCTCAATTTGGTGGCCCTGGGCGGGTTTGAACTTGCACACCAAGCCATCAAGCTTCGGCCACAATTGCGAGTGCTCTACACGACAGGCAGCTCCATTACCGACAAAATGATGGCCCTATTTGTTAGGGGCGCTCACTTCCTTGAGAAGCCATATACGCAACGTCAGCTCCAAAATTCCGTTGAAGAGATGCTCGCGGCGTCATTTTGAAGTCACGCAATCTGTCCCCCCAAGTGGGGCGAGTTCAAGTAAGCGGGGGCAAGAACATCAATATTGGAAGCCGTAAGCGGAGGACGCGGATCGGCGTCTCCGAGGCCGCCGACAACGTTGCGCGCGATCAGGCGGAAGAGGCGCTGCTCAAGGCCGGCGCCCTGCAGAGCGCGATCTTCAACAGCGCCAACTTCTCCAGCATCGCCACCGACGCCAAGGGGGTCATTCAAATCTTCAACGTCGGCGCCGAGCGCATGCTCGGCTACGCGGCGGCGGAGGTGATGAACAAGATCACCCCGGCCGACATCTCCGATCCGCAGGAGCTGATCGCGCGCGCCGAGGAGCTGAGCGTCGAACTTGGAACCCCGATCACACCGGGCTTCGAGGCCCTGGTGTTCAAGGCCTCGCGCGGGATCGAGGACATCTATGAGCTGACCTACATCCGCAAGGATGGCACCCGCTTCCCCGCAGTGGTGAACGTCACCGCGCTGCGCGACGCGCAGGACGCCATCATCGGCTACCTGCTCATCGGCACCGACAACACCGCGCGCAAGCAGGTCGAAGAGGAGCAAAAAAAGTCCGATCAGCGCCTGCGCGACCAGCAATTCTACACTCGCTCGCTGATCGAATCCAACATCGACGCCATAATGACCACGGACCCCTCCGGCATCATCACCGACGTCAACAAGCAGATGGAGGCGCTCACCGGCTGTACGCGCGACGAGCTGATCGGCGCGCCGTTCAAGGACTACTTCACCGATCCGGGACGGGCCGAAGCGGCGATCAAGCGCGTGCTGCGCGAAAAGTCGGTCACCGACTACGAGCTGACGGCGCGGGCCCGCGACGGTAAGCAGACCGTGGTGTCCTACAACGCCACCACCTTTTACGATCGGAACCGTAAGCTGGAGGGCGTCTTCGCCGCGGCGCGCGACGTCACGGAGCGCAAACGGGTGGAGGCGGAACTGCAGCAGGCCAAGGCCGCCGCCGAGAGCGCCAGCCGCACCAAGTCGGACTTCCTGGCGAGCATGAGCCACGAGATCCGAACGCCGATGAATTCGATCATGGGCATCGCCGACCTGCTGGCGAAGACGGCTCTTACGCCGGAGCAAGACAAGTTTGTGCAGATCTTTCGCCGCTCCGGCGACAACCTGCTGAATCTGATCAACGACATCCTCGACCTCTCCAAGGTCGAAGCCTCGCAGCTTGAACTGGAGCAGACCGGCTTCTCGTTGAACGACCACTTGGAGAAGGCGATCGAGATGGTGGCGCCTCGGGCCCGCGAAAAAGGACTGGCTCTAGTGTGCGAGATCGCGCCGGACGTAGACACCGACCTGGTTGGGGACCCGACACGGCTGCGACAGGTGCTGCTTAATCTGCTCGGCAATGCGATCAAGTTCACGAACTCCGGCCAAGTGTCCCTACGGGTGGATCGCGATCCGGACTTCTCCGTTCCGACCGCATTGCGGTTCACCGTCTCGGACACCGGCATCGGCATTTCGGCCGAGCAACAGGGCCAGGTGTTTGAACGCTTCACCCAAGCCGACTCGTCCACCACGCGCAGGTTCGGGGGCACGGGGCTGGGGCTAACGATTTCGAAGCGCCTAGTGGAGCTGATGGGCGGCCGCATCTGGGTCGAAAGCGAAGTCGGAAAGGGAAGCGTGTTTGCCTTCGCCGTGCCATTCGAGATCTGGGCCGCGGCCAATCGGCCGGTGGCCGTGCCGGTAGGCACGGGTCCCGAGCCGGCGCTGCCAGCGCTGCGTATTCTTCTGGCGGAGGACTCTCCCGACAACTGCACGATCACCTTGGCCTATCTGGAGGACACGCCTTACCAGATCGAAATTGCCGTCACCGGGGCCGTCGCCTGTGAAATGTTTGAAGCTGGGCTCTACGACCTTGTCCTGATGGACCGGCAAATGCCGATCATGGATGGCTTGACCGCGACGCGGACAATTCGAGCGTGGGAACAGGCGCACGATCGGCCGCCCACACCAATTATCGCCCTGACGGCGTCTGCCTTGAAGGGGGATCGAGAAACCTGCCTGGCGGCGGGATGCACGGCTTTTCTCACGAAACCAATCAAGCAAGACGTGCTGCTCCAGGCGATCAAGGAACGTTCCATTGCCGCGCCGACAGCCTCGACGAAGGAAAGCAACCGCGAGGACATGATCCACCTAAGTTTGAATCAAAAAATCGCAGATCGGGTTCCCGCATATCTGCAGAACTGCAGACAGAATGTCATGACGATGCTGGACGCCTTGGACCGGGTCGAGTTTGAGACGGTGATAATTCTCGGGCACAACATGAGGGGCTCCGGGGGCGCCTATGGCTTCCAGGCCATCACTGACATCGGCGCCGGCCTGGAGCAGGCGGCCGAGAGAGCCGACACCGGCGCATCGCGCAAGTGGGTGGGCGAATTGTCTAGCTATCTGGATCATGTCGAGGTCATTTCTGGCTAGCCTGTCACTTCGAAGCGCTGAAAGCAGCCGTCCTGCAGCACTAGCGGGCCAGGGCCGCCTTACCGCAGTCGTGGGGACTGCCTCAGTTTGAAATCAGATTGAGGGCCACAGCGCCGCGATGAACTGGCAGGCGCTCGTCAGGTCGTTGGTTCGGCGACACGATCATGCTCCCAATGGACTATGACCAGGGCCACGATACGGGGCAGGGAATCTAGCGGCCCCACCGCTTCGCCGCCGCCTTGCGTGCTATCTCGGCACGCCGCTCCGGCGACATGGCCTTGGCCCGCGCCGCACCACCCTTTGCACCCAGCGCCTTCGCGGCTGGGTCCTTGCCATCATCCGCCGGTGCGGTGTCCTCGGCCTCGCCGGTAAGCACCTTCATGACGTGAACGTCGTTGGAGACGACATCGGCGGGGCGTTTTTGGCCCTTCGGTCCTTTAGGCATTCTTCGCGGCCTCACTGAGCAGCTGTCTGTATGCGCCGGCCAAATAGGCCTTCCGCGTCTCTTCGCTGATTGCGGCCCCGGTCTTCGGCGCAGCGCCCGCGCCAGATTGGAGGTCTCCGGCCTCCCAGCAAAGGCCGTTCCTGGCGCAGTTCTTCTTGGCACGCGCTAGGATCGCCACATCGTCAATTTCCGCCATCGTCCGCGTCCATGCTTTGCGCTAAGCATACAGCAGCGCCGGGCCTCACGCGAGGCGGTCGTCAACCGGGCTCCGGTCCCTCACAGCCAGCCTGTCTGCGACCAAATCAACAATATCGGCGCGGAGTGGTCGCGTGTTTTCCGCCGGGCGGTCTCCGAGCCTTGTATTCCGACCGTGCCGGGCCATTTTCAAGACGCAGCTGGCGCTCGCATGCGTCGGCTGCCAATCCGGCCGCACCTTCGCGCGCCCACTTCACCGGAGATTCCGAATATGGCCTTTCGTCCTCTGGGCGACCGCGTCGTCATCCGACGCGTCGAAGAAGAAGCGAAGACCAAGGGCGGGATCATCATCCCCGACACCGCCAAGGAAAAGCCGCAGGAAGGCGAAGTGATCGCCGTGGGGCCAGGCGCCCGTGATGAAGATGGCAAGCGCGTCGAAATGGACGTGAAGGCCGGCGATCGCATCCTGTTCGGAAAGTGGTCCGGCAGCGAAGTGAAGATCGACGGTGAGGAACTCCTGATCATGAAGGAGTCCGACATCCTTGGGATCGTCGACGCTGTCGCCGCCCAGGCGAAGGCCGCCTAGGCGGGTCCCTAGACTCTTCTTGATTCCCTCATTCTTCGAAAGAGCAGGCAGATGGCCGCCAAGCACGTTTACTTCTCCTCCGACGCCCGCGACCGCATGCTGCGCGGCGTCAACATCCTCGCCAATGCGGTGAAGGTGACCCTCGGCCCCAAGGGCCGCAACGTGGTGATTGAGAGGTCCTATGGCGCTCCGCGCTCCACGAAGGACGGCGTCACCGTCGCCAAGGAAATCGAGCTCGAAGACAAGTTCGAGAACCTCGGCGCCCAGCTGATCCGCGAAGTCGCCTCCAAGACCAGCGACAAGGCCGGCGACGGCACCACCACCGCCACCGTCCTGGCCCAGGCCATCGTGGTCGAGGGCCTGAAGTCGGTAGCCGCCGGCATGAACCCGATGGACCTGAAGCGCGGCGTGGAAAAGGCCGTGGTCGCGGTGGTGGAGAGCATCAAGGCCTCCTCCCGCAAGGTCACCACCAATGACGAGATCGCCCAGGTCGGGACCATCTCCGCCAATGGCGACAAGGAAGTCGGCTCCATGATCGCCAGGGCGATGGAAAAGGTCGGCAACGAAGGCGTCATCACCATCGAGGAAGCCAAGACCCTGGAGACCGAACTCGAGGTGGTCGAAGGAATGCAATTTGATCGCGGCTACCTGTCGCCCTACTTCATCACCAATGCTGAGAAGATGGAGGTCGATCTCGAAGACCCCCTGATCCTGCTCTCGGAGAAGAAGCTCTCTTCGCTACAGCCCTTGCTCCCCCTGCTCGAAGCGGTGGTCCAGTCCACCCGCCCGTTGCTGATCATCGCGGAGGACATCGACGGCGAAGCCCTGGCCACCCTGGTGGTCAACAAGCTGCGCGGTGGTTTGCGCGTGGCCGCGGTGAAGGCTCCGGGCTTCGGCGATCGCCGCAAGGCCATGCTGGAAGACCTCGCCGTGGTTACCGGCGGCCAGGTCATCTCCGAAGACCTCGGCATCAAGCTGGAGAACGTCACCCTCGAGATGCTCGGCAAGGCCAAGAAGGTCAGCATCACGAAGGACGCGACCACGGTCGTGGACGGCGCGGGCGACAAGGCGGCGATCGAGAGCCGTATCGCCCAGCTCAAGGCCCAGATCGAGGACACCACCTCCGATTACGACAAAGAAAAGCTGCAGGAACGCCTGGCTAAGCTGGCCGGCGGTGTTGCGATCATCAAGGTCGGCGGCTCAACCGAGGTTGAGGTGAAGGAACGCAAGGACCGCGTGGATGACGCCCTCAACGCCACTCGCGCGGCGGTCGAGGAAGGCATTGTGCCCGGCGGCGGCGTCGCCCTGCTCAAGGCCTCCAAGGCCCTGGACGCCCTTAAGGGCCTCAACCCCGACCAGGACGCGGGCATCGCCATCATCCGGCGCGCGCTGCAGGCTCCGATCCGCCAAATCGCCGAGAACGCGGGTGTGGAAGGCTCGATCGTGGTCGGCAAAGTTCTGGAGAACGCTTCCGCCACCTTCGGCTTCAACGCCCAGACCGAGGAATACGTCGATCTGGTCGCGGCCGGCGTGATTGACCCGACCAAGGTGGTCCGCACCGCCCTGCAGGACGCCGCCTCAGTCGCCGGCCTGCTCATCACCACAGAAGCCGCCGTGGCCGAGACGCCCAAGAAGGGCTCCGGCGCCCCGCAGATGCCGGGCGGCGGCATGGGCGACATGGACTTCTAGCAGTCTGCGTCACCCATCCGATTTCGATGAGGGGGGCCGCCCCGGGGGGCGGCCCCTTATCTGTGCCGCCATGGCCTCCAAGCCCCGGCTCATTCCCTCCGACCAAGGATCTGCATGTCCAAGCTGAAAATCTACGGCACTTCCCGCTCCCGGGCCTCGCGCGTCATGTGGGCGGCACGGGAGCTCGGCATCGACTTCGACCTCATCGAGGTCAACCCGCGCGACGGGGGCAACAAGACGGCTTCGTTCCTGGCTATCAACCCCAACGGTCGCGTGCCGGCGATCGAGGACGGAGACGTCAAGCTGTTCGAGTCCGTGGCCATCAATCTCTACCTCGCCAAGAAGCACGGCTCGGCGGGGGCGGCGCCCCTCTATCCCACGGCCATCGAGGACGAGGGCCGGACCTTCCAATGGAGCATCTGGGCCATCAACGAGCTGGAAGGCCTACTGATGACCTGCCTGGTGGAGCGGGTGTTCAAGCCCGAGCCCGACCGCAACGCCGCGGCCGCCGCCGAAGCGGAGGAACGGCTGAAACGTCCCCTGAAGGTGCTGGACGAACAGCTGGCCGGCCGCCCCTGGCTGCTGGGCGACCACTTCACCATCGCCGACCTGAACGTGGGCTCCTCGCTCGGCTCCGCCGGCATGGCCGGGGTCGATCTGTCGGGCTTCGCCCACGTGGCGGAATGGCTGGGCCGCTGCACTTCTAGGCCGGCGGCGCAGTAGGCCGGGCGGCCGCTCGTTCGGCTTCTTCATGTGAGGTCGGGACTCCAGGGCTTGGAGATAATCCGAAGAGTCGGCCACCCACCGTCGAGGCCGTGATTTCGGCGAGGAGCACCTGGTAGTCGGGCACATCCGGATTGCGTCGCGCCAGATCCTCCATGATCTCGAGCGCAGCCACTGTCTCGCAAATCCGAAGGCAGCATCCTGCCAGGTGGCGCTTCGCCTGTCGAACACGTCAAAGTCCAGGTCGCGGGCAGCCTTGATGGTAGTGTCAAACCAAACGTGCGAAGGGCCGGCGTTCACCCCTTATTAGGCGGCAACGCCGACGAGGAGAGGCCCGGTCGCGCCGTCTTTCCCCTTGCCTCCCTCGGAAGATCGATAGCTGTTGCCGGAAATGGGCGCCGCAGCGGGGGCGGAGCCAGCCCCGAACAATTTGCCCCGACAATGCCCTTGCACAGCATTCAGCTCGAAACCCAAATGCTGATCGGTGGCCTCTTCGAGCGTGCCGGCGCCGAGGGCCTGGAAGGCTGGCGGAGCGGCCCTCCTTATTTGGCGCCTCGCTACGGGGTGCAGCGTGTTACGGCTAAGCATCGTCGGCGACACCGTTGGACGGCCTGCGGCTGAGAGATTGGGCTTCGGCCAACGCTCCCGCCTCTGTGCGAGGAGTCACTATGCAATCATTCACTTTTTATGGCCAGATCGGCGGTGGCTCGGCGTCACTATTCGACAAGGTAGGGCTACGGTCCGAGTTGGCGATCTTCAAACAAGCGTTGCAGACCCGCCCCGCAAAGTCGCGCGAATGAGCGAGGCCCCGTTTCGCGAGTTCTACGAGGCAAGTCCGGATGCCGTAGTCGTCGTTGACCAAACCGGCCGCATTAAATTCGCCAATAGTCGCGACGAGGCCATGTTGGGGTACCTCCCCAACGAAGTGCTTGGCAAATCTCATAGCGTTCTTATGCCGGAACGGTACAGAGACCTTCATTCGGGTCATATGGACCGTTTCATGAACGACCCCAGTCCACGCATGATGGGCGCTGGGCTGGAGTTAGCCGCTCTTCGTAAGGACGGCAGTGAATTCCTGATCGAGATCAGCCTAAGCCCGTATCATGCCCCCGACGGACTGGTCGTGATCGCTGCGATGCGGGATATCACGGCTAAAGGTCTCAAGAATGACGCCCTAAAATCTGAAAACTCCGACCTGCGAGACTTGCTTGGACAAGCCAGAAACGATGCTGCGCGCCTCCTGGCGCAGGCTGGTATTGATGCCACAGAGCACGATGCCGCCAAGCGATTACAGCGTCTCCTGTTGGAGGAGGTGCATCATCGCATGAAGAACATGCTGGCGACAGTCATGGCGATCACGTCGCAGAGCTTGCGGACTGCGGAAAGCCTGGAACAAGGTCGATTGGCCATCGAAGGCCGCCTGGTTGCTATGGGTCGCGCCCAAGATCTGCTGCTCCAATCAGACGAGACCTGCGCGCAATTGACGGACGTCATTCGCGCGGCCCTCCAACCCTTCGACAGCCATGACCGTCGGCGGTTTGTCGTTCAAGACATGCCGATCGAGATCGGTCCGGGGGCGATCCGACCCCTGACGATGTCTCTCAACGAGCTTTGCACGAATGCAATCAAGTACGGTGCGTTGTCCAACGCGACAGGGCGCATCGACATCACATCGACGGTCGATG
>DATCFQ010000539.1:0-3288 GCA_036509495.1 Caulobacteraceae bacterium | reverse complement strand
GGCTTGGGGCCATAGCCGTGGTGGGCGGCGGCGACGACCTGGGCCAGGACCAAGTCGCCGTCGGCCAACTCGTCGGCGTCGACGGGGGCGAGCAGCAGGCTTTCCTTGGAGCGGCGGTCGACCGGCTCGACCCGGGTCTCGCGGCGGCTCTTGCGGACCACGCCCAGCAACCGGTGGGCGCTCTGGCCCAGCTGCTTGATCATGCGGGCCTCGGTCTCGCCCGACTCCAGGGTCTCGAAACGGACCAGCAAGCGGTCGCCGAGGCCGGGCGCGCCGCCCTGGACCTCCTGGCGCGAGGGGGCCAGCCGCACCGCCGGAGCATCCTCGCCCGCCTTGGTCAGGCGCACGAAGAGATCACCGTCCGCGCCGCGCTCGACCACGTCGACGACCCCCACCGGCGGCAAGGCCCCGGCCTGGGCGAAGCCCTTGCGGCCGCGCCGGCCGAGCACGCCGGTCTCCTGCAGCTCCTTCAGCATCAGGCGGATGGCGCGGCGATCGGCGCCCTTCAGACCAAAATGGCGGGCGATGGTCGAGACGTCGGTCTCTCCGGCCTCGCGCACGAAGCGGGCGAGCGTCTCAGGATCGGGAACCCCGGCGGCTTTACGAGGCGGCGGCGGCTTGGCCAATGGGGGTCCTTCCGTCGCTCTCTATAGTCCGCAAGGCGAAGGCGCGGCGGCCGAATTCGGCGCGGTCGGCAAGCGTCAGTAAGGCGGGGTGTTGGCGCCGGCGCTGGCCCCGGCCGGCGGCGGGGCCGGCGGCTCGTCAGGCGCATAGAGCGTCGGCGGCTCGGGCGGGGCGGCCTTGCCGCTGGACGAGAGGCCGTTGTCGTCGGCGTCGTCGTCGCTGGATGGCGCTGTGTCCTGGGCCGAGGGCTTGGTCTTCGGCTTGGCGTCGGCGAGCTGGGCCGGGGCGGCGGAGGGCGGCGGTGTCTCGGTCTTCAGCGGGATGGCTTCCGCCGCCGCGGTCATGCCCGGCTTCATCGCCGGGGCGTTGGAAGCGGCGAGCGACTGCTCGAGGTCGGCGGAACGCTCCAGGGCGGGCTGCAGGCCGAGATACAGGCCCAGGACGCACACGCCCGCCAGGGCGAGCGCCGCCGTATAGACCATGGGCCTGGGGACGGGATTCATCCGCCTGCCTTAGCGCGGTTGAGCGAGGACCGAAAGAGCGTCCAGAAGCACCGTAAACAAGCTCTCCCGCCCATGCGTGCGCCAGCGTCTTGGCAACCTGCGTCTTGGGTCAGGGCTGATCTGCTACGGCCGTTGGGGGAGGCGCCGATCCGGCGCCAGCCACATCAGCCTGCTGGCGGTCACCGCTCCGGTCGGAAAGCCGCTCTGAGCCGTCAGGTTTTGGGGCCGGGCATCTTGGCCGGAGCTTTCTTGCCGGCGGTCTTCTTGGCGGTGGATTTCTTGCCGACGGTCCTCTTGGTCATCGGCTTGGGCGCGGCCGTCCGGCCCGCTGGCTTGCCGCCGCGCCTGCCCTTGGAGGGACCCTTGGCGGCGCGCTCGGCAAGCAGGGCCACGGCCTGCTCCAGGGTCACGCCCTGGGGATCGGCGCCGCGCGGCACATTGGCGTTGACGCCGCCGGAGGCGACATAGGGGCCAAAGCGTCCGGACAGCACGCGGATGGGTTCGCCGGTCGTGGGGTGCGCCCCCAGCTCCTTCAGCGCCTGAGCCGCCCCGCGCGCGGGACGCCCGCCGCCAGCCCGCTTCTCGGCCAGGACGGCGACCGCGCGGTTGAGGCCGATGTCGAACACTTCTTCCGGATCGGGCAGGTTGGCGTAGGTCGAGCCGTGCTGGACGTAGGGGCCGTAGCGGCCGATGCCGGCCAGGACCATCTGGCCGTCCTCGGGGTGGGGGGCGATCTCGCGCGGCAGGCGCAGCAGCCGCAGCGCCTTCTCCAGATCGATGGTCTGCGGGGTCCAGCCCTTGGGCAGGCTGGAGCGCTTGGGCTTCTCGCCCTCGCCGAGCTGGACGTAGGGGCCGAAGCGACCGTTCTTCAGCCAGACCGTCTCGCCGGTGACGGGGTCCTTGCCGAGGTCGCGATCACCGCTCTCGCCGCCTTCGCCGTCGGGGTTCTCGCCGATGTGGCGGGTGTAGCGACACTCCGGATAGTTGGAGCAGCCGATGAAGGCGCCGTAGCGGCCGAGCTTGAGGCTGAGCCTGCCCGCCCCGCAGGAAGGGCAGACGCGCGGGTCGGCCCCGTCGCCCTTGTCGGGGAAGATGTGGGGCGCCAGCGCCTCGTTGAGGGAGTCGATCACCTGGCCGGTGCGCAGCTCGCCGATCTCGCCGACCGCGGCGTGGAAGTCGGTCCAGAACGCGCGCAGCAGGGCCTTCCAGTCGAGCTTGCCGGCGGAGACCGCGTCGAGCTGTTCCTCGAGTTCGGCGGTGAAGTCGTACTCGACGTATTTGTGGAAGAACTGCTCCAGGAAGGCGGTGACCAGCCGGCCCTTGTCCTCCGGGATGAAGCGCTGCTTATCCATGCGGACGTATTCGCGCTCGCGCAGCACGGTGAGGATCGAGGCGTAGGTCGAGGGCCGGCCGATGCCGAGTTCCTCGAGCTTCTTGACCAGGCTGGCTTCGCTGTAGCGCGGCGGCGGTTCGGTGAAGTGCTGGTCCGAGCGCGCGCGCAGCACCTTGGCGTCGGCGCCCTGGCGGATCATCGGCAGGCGGGCGGACTCTTCGTCTTCGGCGTCGTCGCGACCCTCCTCGTAGACGGCGAGATAGCCGTCGAACAACACCACCTGGCCTGTGGCCCGGAGTCCGGTTCTGCCGTCGGCGGAGTCCAGGTCGACGGTGGTCCGCTCGATCCGCGCGGCCTCCATCTGGCTGGCGATCATGCGCTTCCAGACCAGCTCGTAGAGCCGGCCGAGATCGCTCTCCAGGCGCAGCGAGCCGGGATTGCGCGCCAGGCTGGTCGGCCGGATCGCCTCGTGAGCCTCCTGGGCGTTCTTGGCCTTGGTCTTGTAGTGGCGCGCCTCGGCGGGGACGTACTCCTTGCCGTAGCGGCCGGCGATGACCTGGCGGGCGTCGACGATGGCCTCCTCGGCCACCTGCACGCCGTCGGTCCGCATGTAGGTGATCAGCCCGACGGTCTCGCCGCCGATATCGACGCCCTCATAGAGCCGCTGGGCCACCTGCATGGTGCGCTGGGCCGAGAAGCCCAGCTTGCGGGCGGCCTCCTGCTGCAGGGTCGAGGTGGTGAAGGGCGGGGCGGGGGTGCGGCGGCCGGGCTTGGTCTCGACCGCGACGACCTTGAAGACGCCGGCCTCCACCGCCTGGCGGGCGGCGA
>DATCFQ010000538.1:0-2155 GCA_036509495.1 Caulobacteraceae bacterium | reverse complement strand
TTCGCCCGGCCCCGCTCGGCGCGATCGACGCGGCGGCCACCCCCTCCGCAGCCGGGCGCCGCCATCGGCGGCAGCAGGCCGTAGTTGATGTTCATCGGCTGGAACGACCGCGCGCCGCTCTCCACGTGGCCGCCGGTGATGTGGCCGATCAGGGCGCCCAGCGCCGTGGTGGGCGGGGGCAGGGACAGGGTCAGACCCAGCCGCTCGGCGGCGGCGAGGCGGCCGGCCAGCAGCCCCACCGCCGCGCTCTCCACATAGCCCTCCACGCCGGTGATCTGGCCGGCGAACCGGAGCCTGGGCTGGGTCTTCAGCCGCAGTTGCCTGTCGAGCAGCCGGGGCGAATTGATGAAGGTGTTGCGGTGCAGTCCGCCCAGCCGGGCGAACTCGGCCCGCTCCAGGCCCGGGATCGATCGGAAGATCTCGACCTGGGCCGCATGCTTCAGCTTGGTCTGGAAGCCCACCATGTTGAACAGGGTCCCCAGCGCATTGTCCTGGCGCAGCTGCACCACGGCGTAGGCCTTCTGGTCGGGCCGATGCGGATTGGTCAGGCCCACCGGCTTCATCGGCCCGTAGCGCAGGGTCTGGATCCCTCGCTCGGCCATCACCTCGATGGGCAGGCAGCCCTCGAAATAGGGCACGTCCTCCCAGTCCTTGAACTCCGACTTCGGCCCAAGGGTCAGGGCCTGCACGAAGGCCTCGTAGCCGCCCCGGTCCAGCGGGCAGTTGATGTAGGCGGCCGCGTCGCCGGCGGGACCGGCCTTGTCGTAGCGCGACTGGCGCCAGGCGATGTCCATGTCGATCGAGGCCGCATGCACGATCGGCGCGATGGCGTCGAAGAACGACAGGGCGTCCTCGCCGGTGAGCTGCAGCACCGCCTCGGCCAGGGCCGGGGAGGTGAGGGGGCCGGTGGCGATCACCACGCTGGACCAGTCGGCCGGGGGCAGGCCGGCGATCTCCTCGCGGCGGAGGGTGATCAGCGGATGGGCCAGGAGCCGCGCCGTGACCGCCTCGGAGAAGCCCTCGCGATCGACCGCCAGCGCCCCGCCCGCCGGCACCTGGTGGGAGTCGGCCGCGGCGATGATCACCGAGCCGCTTGCGCGCATCTCGGCGTGCAGCAGCCCCACGGCGTTGGCGAGCGCGTCGTCCGAGCGGAAGGAGTTGGAACAGACCAGCTCGGCCAGGCCGTCGGTCTGGTGTGCATCGGTGCCCCGCACCGGCCGCATCTCGTGCAGGATGACGGGGACGCCCGCCTGCGCCGCCTGCCAGGCCGCCTCCGAGCCCGCCAGGCCGCCGCCGATGATGTGGATGGGATCGGTCGTCATGGGCGAGACATAGCCATGGCTCGAGGCGGGGGAAAGGCGAACTCGCCCGTGGGGTGAGCTTCGCTTCTAGCTTGGCGGTAAACGCGCTACGGTCGAGCTGTCTGGGGGGAACACAGCATGGCCGGAGTCTCGCTCCGACGAGCCTTTGCATCCGGATTCCTGCTGATCAAGCGTCGTCCCGCGGCGGTATTCGCCTGGGGCGTGCTGATCGTCCTTTTCGTGGAAGTCCCCCTGATCCTCCTGCTGGACCGCTTCGCCTCCGGCGTCCTGCCGGTCCTGAACCGGCTTGGATCGATGTCGCCGCAGGATGCGAACGCCTTCTCCTTTGACCTCCAGCAGCGCATGGCGGTGATCCAGACGATCATGCTGCCGGCCGTTCTCGTGCGCGCGGTGATCGCGGCGGCGGTCTATCGCGCCGTGCTCGAGCCCAAGCGCAGCGCCTTCGCCTCCCTGAGGATCGGTCGCCAGGAAGCCTGGCTGTTCTTTCTGACCTTCGCCTTCATGGCGTTCGGCTATCTGGTCGTCATCCCCTTCGATCTGGTGCTGCTCATCGGGATCTTCGGCGCCATCCTTCTCAAGACGCCGTTCAGCCTGATCGGGCCGGTGGTGATCCTGCTGGCCCTGCTCGCGGGCGTGTGGGCCGTGGCGCGGCTCAGCCTGGCCGGCCCGATGACCTTCTCGGATCGCAACTTCCGGATGTTCGAGTCCTGGGCGGCGACCCGCCGCCAGGGGGTCAAGCTGGTGGCCCTGGGCCTGATGCTGTTCCTGTTCTTGCTGGCCGTGCAGCTCGTCCTCGGCGGACTCGTCTTCGCGGCGGTCATGGCGATCGGCGG
>DATCFQ010000537.1:0-7729 GCA_036509495.1 Caulobacteraceae bacterium | reverse complement strand
TGGCGGTGCTCGACGGGCGCGTGAAGGCGCTCTCCGGCAAGGCCGAGGACGGCGCCGGAGGGCTGTTCGACTTCGATCGGTCCAAGCTGGCCGCCGAACTGGACGCGGCGCGATCGCGCGAGCGCGCCCTGGAGGACGCCGGCGCGGCCGCGGCCGAGGCCTTGGACAAGGCGATCGTCTCGGTTCGCCAGGCGCTGGAACAGGCGGAGGAAGCCTGATGGCTGAAGTGTCGGTACGGGTGAACGGCCGGGTCTATCCGGTGGGCTGCGAGGACGGCCAGGAACGGCACGTCGCGACGCTGGCGGAGATGTTCGACCGCAACGTGGCCCAGGTGGCGCACGACGTGGGCCAGCTCGGCGAGACGCGGCTTTTCCTGATGGGCGCGCTGCTGATGGCCGACGAACTGGCCGAGGCCCGCGGGCGGCTGGCGGCGGCGAGCGCCGAACTGGCTCAGGCGGAGGCCGATAAGGCCCGCGCCGAAAGCCGGGCGGTCGCCGCCCTCGAACAGGCCGCCAGGAAGATCGAGTCCCTGGCGGCGAAGGCGTCCTGATCCCCGCTTTCGCGGAGACCAGCGGCTAGCTGTGGAGCCCGCCGAGGTCGCCGGACTCGTGGCCGATGCGCCGCAGCCCGCCCAGGCTCGACACGGTGTCCATCTCGGTCTGCAGATTGCGCAGCCAGCAACGGCCGTCGCGCACCAGGATGACGGAATAGAGCTCGGCGGGGTCGCCCGTCGGGCAGACCAGGTCGCCGTCGCGGATCGGAACGTGGCGCAGGGCGCCGGCATCACTCGCTTCCAACATGATCCCCTCCTTCGGAGGCGTTTGTCGTCTCCTGCGATTTGCCATCGCGGGAATGATGCAATCCTAGTTCGGCCCGCTGAACTGCCGCTGAATAGTGATCGTCGGGTGCGGTTCATCGTCGCGAGGATGGATCTGTGGGCGCCCGAAAGGCTTTCAGGCGGCGCTTGAGAGCGGGCCCGCGGCGCACTACCTTGATAGGCGGCGGGTCTTGCTGCGGCTCTCGTCGATGCAACCAATCCCGGGGACCTTAATCACTCTCGAAGGGAGCTGTCCCTGTCCCGGGCCGTGGCCTTGGACACACGGCGCCCACCTGGTTACCCAGGTCCGAGGGGATTGAAACGCTTCACGGCTCTCGCGGCGCCGCCACGCCATCGCCCGCCGTCCGGAACGGCGCGGCGGTCGCACGCGCTTTGCCTGGCAGGCTTAAGGCTCTAGGACTGGCGCGATGCGCATCGGCTTTTTCGGAGACGTGGTCGGCCGCTCGGGCCGCGACGGGATCGCCCGGCGCCTGCCGGGCCTGCGCCGACGGCTGGGCCTCCACTTCGTGGTGGTCAACGCCGAGAACGCCGCCGGCGGCTTCGGCATCACCGAAAGCACGGCCAAGGAGCTGTTCGAGGCCGGCGCCGACTGCCTGACCCTCGGCAACCACTCCTGGGACCAGCGCGAGGCCCTGACCTACATCGTGCGCGAGCAGCGGCTGATCCGGCCGCTCAACTATCCGCGCCTGGCCCGGCCGCCCGGCCGCGGCGCCCACCTCTACGAGACCCCGGCCGGCCAGCGCGTGCTGGTGATGAATCTGCTGGGCCAGCGCAACATGGAGCCGATCCTCGACGATCCGTTCTCGGCCGTGGACCAGGAGCTGGAGGCCTGCCCGCTCGGCCAGGCCTGCGACGCCATCATCGTCGACATGCATGGCGACGTGACCTCCGAGAAGATGGCCATGGGCCACTTCTGCGACGGCCGGGCCAGCCTGGTGGTGGGCACCCATTCGCATGTGCCGACCGCCGACGCCCAGGTGCTGCCCGGCGGCACCGCCTACCAGACCGACGCCGGCGCCTGCGCCGACTACGACAGCGTCATCGGCAACGACAAGGAAGAGCCGCTGCGGCGCTTCACCACCCGCATCCCCAGCGCCCGGCACAAGCCCGCCGAGGGCCCGGCCACGGTCTGCGGCGTCTTCGTGGAGACCGATCCGCGCACGGGCCTGGCCAAGCGGGTCGAACCGATCCGCATCGGCGGCCGGCTGATCCAGGCGGTTCCTGTGATGTCGGAGACGTTGGAGCCGACCTGAGGCTCCGCAGAATTCACCACCAAGTTCACCAAGGACACGAAGGGATCGAGCCGAAATCAGCTTGTCGGCGAAGCCAGGGAATTCTTGAGCGCTGCGCGCTCGCACGAGGTCTTGGTGTTCTTGGTGAACTTGGTGGTGAATTCTCCGATCTCTCGACCGCGGACTCAGGGCTCCAGGATCTTCAGGCGGCGCACGGTCAGCTTGTCGATCTCCAGCTCCCGGAAGTGGGCGCGGCCCACCATCAGGCGGCCGATGGCCATGGCGCCGAGCGCCAGGGCGCCCAGGGCGACCGCTCCGAGCGTGGCGGCGCCAACGCTGCGGACGCCGATCGTCTCGGGCAGGTGATGGCGCGGCGGATACCAGTGAACGATCTCGGGATCGTCGTCCTCGAGCACGGGGGATTCGGTGTCTGTCATGGCTGGCTCCAAGCCCGCCAGCAGAACCCCGGCCCGAAGGCTGAGGTTCCGCTATGTCGGTGACGGGCGCGGCGGGCGTCGCTAGAAGCCATTTCTCGCACCAAACGCCGGAGACCGCGTTGATCTTCCTCATCCGTCATGGCCAGACCGAGTTCAACGTCCAGCGCCGGCTGCAGGGGCGCATGGACTCGCCCCTGACCCCGCTCGGGATCGAACAGGCCCAGCGGATGGGCCGGGTTCTGGGCGCCTTCGCCGAGGCGCCCGAGCGCTGGCGGGTGGTCTCCAGTCCCCTCGGGCGGACGCTGAGAACCGCCGAGATCGTCTGCCGGACCATGGGTCTCGGATGCCGCATCGAGACCGACCCGCGCCTGGCCGAGATCCACATCGGTGACTGGGAGGGCCTGAGCCAGGAGGAGGTCGAGTCGAACGCGCCGGGCGCGGGCTCGGGCGCGGGCTGGTTCTTCAACGCGCCGGGCGGGGAGACCTACGAGGACGTGGCCGAACGCGTCCGCGCCTTCCTGGCCGATCAGGACGAGGCCGACGGGACTCTCCGGCTCCTCGTCGCCCACGGGCTTTCCGGCAGCATCCTGCGCGAGGTCTACGCCGGCGTCGCGCACGACTGGGCCAGGCCGCCTCAGGACGCCGTCTTCCGGCTCTGGAAAGGCGTGGTCGGGCGCGTCGACGAGGGCGTGGACGCCTGAGCCGCTGGCCTCGAGGCTCGGGCGGCGCTGGACGCCCGGCCTCTCCCTCCCCTAGATAGCGACCATGGCCGGACACTCGAAATTCAAGAACATCCAGTTCCGCAAGGACCGCCAGGACAAGATCCGGTCCAAGCTGTTCTCGAAGCTGTCGCGCGACATCACCCTGGCGGCCAAGGCCGGCGTGCCCGATCCGGCCGCCAACTCGCGCCTGCGGCTGGCCATCGTCAGCGCCAAGGCCGAGAGCATGCCCAAGGACAATATCGACCGGGCGATCAAGAAGGCGGCCTCCGGCGACGCCGACAATCTGGAGGAGATCCGCTACGAGGGGTTCGGCCCCGGCGGGGTCGGCCTGATCGTCGAGGTGCTGACCGATAACAGGAACCGCGCCGCCGCCAACGTCAGGACCATCTTCGGCAAGAACGGCGGCAATCTCGGCGAGACCAACACCGTGGCCTTCATGTTCGACCGCGTGGGCCAACTGGTCTATCCGCCTGCGGCCGGCACAGAGGAGGCGGTGATGGAAGCCGCCATCGAAGCGGGCGCCGACGACGTGCAGTCCGACGCCGAGGGCCATGTGATCACCACCGCCTTCGAAGCCCTGTCGGAAGTGGCCGAGGCCCTGCACGCCAGCCTCGGCGACCCCAAGTCCACCGAGATCGTCTGGAAACCCAAGACCACCACGCCGGTCTCCGGCGACGCGGCCGCGACCCTGATCAAGCTGATCGACGCCCTGGACGACGACGACGACGTGCAGAACGTCTACGCCAACTACGAGATCGACGAGGACGAGCTGGCGACTCTGACAGGGTGAGGCGCGCCTGCGCCCTTCACCTCCCCCATCGCGCCAGCGATGGCGGGAGGGGGACCGCCCGCCGCAGAGCGGGTGGTGGAGGGCGCGGGCGGCAGACCCCGTTTCGCAGCTGCGATGGGCGTGCGTGTGGCCCTCCCCCTCCACCACGCGCTCTTCAGCCGGCCCTCGCCGGCTTCGGCGCGCGGTCCCCCTCCCGCCGCTCTGCGAGCGGGGGAGGAGAACGAGCGTGGCGTTTGGCGTTAACCGCGCATCAACCCTATCGAAAGGCTTTCGCGGCGATCTGTGGCGGGTGATGCTGCGGAACACATGATGAACGCGATTCGCATCCTGGGCCTCGACCCCGGCCTGCGCCGCACCGGCTGGGGCGTGATCGTCCTGGAGGGGGCGCGGCTGTCGCATGTCGCCCACGGGGTGATCGCCCCGGACGACCGCATGGCCCTGTCCGAGCGGCTTCTGGTGCTGTTCGAGGGCGTCGCCGAGGTGGTCGCCCGCCATGCGCCCGATGAGGCCGCCATCGAGGAGACCTTCGTCACCGCCAACGGTTCTTCGACACTGAAGCTCGGCCACGCCCGCGCCGCGGCCATGCTGGCCCCGGCCCGCGCCGGTCTGGAGGTCGCCGAATACGCCGCCAAGGTGGTCAAGAAAGCCCTGGTGGGATCGGGCGGCGCCGAAAAGGCCCAGGTGGCCTTCATGGTCCGCCGCCTGCTGCCGGCCGCTGGCGACGCCTCGGCCGACGCGGCCGACGCCCTGGCGGTAGCCATCGTCCACGCCCACACCCGCAAGCTGCGGCGGCTGGGAGAGTCTCCCGTGAACTCCGCGAGCGGGCGAAGGGTCATGGCATGATCGGCCGGCTGCGCGGCACGCTGGCCGAGGTCGGCGAAGAGGACGCCCTGATCGATGTGGGCGGGGTGGGCTATGTGGTCCGCTGCGGCGCCCGCACCCTGTCGCGCATGCCGCCGGTGGGCGAGGAAGCCCTGATCCACGTCGAGAGCCACACCACCGAGCAGGCGGGGACGCGGCTCTACGGCTTTTTGACCCGCGAGGAGCGGCGCGCCTTCGTGCTGCTGCAGAGCGTGCAGGGGGTGGGCCCCAAGGCAGCCCTGGCGGTGCTCGACGTGCTGCCGCCGCAGGAACTCGCCTCGGCCATCGCCCATGACGACCGCGCCTCGGTGGGCCGCGCCCAGGGGGTCGGGCCCAAGCTCGCCCAGCGCATCGTCGTGGAGTTGAAGGACAAGCCGATCGCCGAGGGGCCGCTGCTGGTCGCCCGGCCGGGCGGCGCGGCCCCTGCGCCCCTGAAGCCCACCGCCGTGGGCGAAGCCATCTCGGCCCTGATGGGCCTGGGCGTCGCCGAAATCCTGGCCCGCCGGGCGGTCGAACACGCCGAGGCGCGGCTCGGCGAGGACGCCGAGGTCCCGGCCCTGATCAAGGCCGCTCTGCAGGAACTCGGCCGGTGACGCGTCTCGTCTCAGGCGAGGCCGAGGCGTTCGAGCCGACCGACAAGGCGATGCGGCCCCAGACCCTGGCCGAGTTCGTCGGCCAGCAGCAGTGCAAGGCCAATCTCAAGGTGTTCATCGACGCGGCGCGGAACCGGGGCGAGGCGCTGGACCACGTGCTGCTGTTCGGCCCGCCCGGCCTCGGCAAGACCACCCTGGCCCAGATCATCGCCCGCGAGCTGGGGGTCAGCTTCCGCGCCACCTCCGGGCCGGTGCTGGCCAAGGCCGGCGACCTGGCGGCGATCCTGAGCAACCTCGAGCCCCGCGACGTGCTGTTCATCGACGAGATCCACCGCTTGGCCCCGGCGGTGGAGGAGATCCTCTATCCGGCCATGGAGGACCATGTGCTGGATCTGGTGATCGGCGAGGGCCCCTCGGCGCGCTCGGTCCGTATCGACCTGGCCCCTTTCACCATGGTGGCGGCGACGACCCGGGCGGGCCTGCTGGCCACGCCGCTGCGCGACCGCTTCGGCATCCCGCTCCGGCTGGAATTCTACAGCCCCGCCGAGCTGCAGGAGGTGCTGACCCAGGCGGCCCGCAAGATGGGGCTGCAGCTCACCTCCGAGGGCGCCGCCGAGATCGCCGAGCGGGCGCGGGGCACCCCGCGGGTGGCCGGGCGGCTGCTGCGCCGGGTGCGCGACTTCGCCGGCTCGGAAGGCGAAGAGGTGATCGACCGCGGCTCGGCCGCCAGGGCCCTGGCGCGGCTGGAAGTCGACCAGGCCGGGCTGGATTCGCTCGACCGCCGCTATCTGAGGGCCCTGATCGAACACTACGGCGGCGGCCCGGCCGGGGCCGAGACCCTGTCCTACGCCATCGCCGAGGCGAGAGACGCGGTCGAGGACGTGATCGAACCCTTCCTGCTGCAGCAGGGCTTCATCCAGCGCACCCCGCGCGGCCGCGTGGCCTGCGCCAAGGCCTATCTGCACCTCGGCCTGAGGGAACCCGCCCAGCCGCCCAGGCCCCAGGCGGGGCTGTTCGAGGAGGAGTGACCGTGGCGCGAAGCGACGGAGGGGGCGCGATGACCACCCCCGCTCCGACCGCCGGCGCCATCGAGGGCGGCGAGCACCTGCTGCCGGTGCGCGTCTACTACGAGGACACCGACTTCACCGGGGTGGTCTATCACGCCAACTACCTGCGCTACTTCGAGCGGGGCCGGTCCGACTTCCTGCGCCTCAGGGGCATCAGCCACACCGAGCTTCGGGCCCGCGCCCTGCCGATCGCCTTCGTGGTGCGCCGCATGGAGATCGACTTCGCCAGGGCCGCGCGGGTCGACGACGCGCTTGTCGTGCGCACCGCCTACGACCGGTTGCAGGGTCCGCGCATCCTGGTGCGCCAGAGCATCGAACGGAATGGCGAGATAATTGCATCCGCCGCCGCTCAGGTGGTGTGCATCCGCCTGGACGGCCGGCCGGTGAAGCCGCCGCCCGACGTGCTAGCGGCGCTGCGCCTCTGAGGCGTCGCGCCATAGTTTTACCGCAACGCCGGGCGACCTGAGCGCCAGGGCTGGAGAGACCTGAGGATGGATATCGTTTCGGCCAGCGGCCTGGGCGCCAATGACTTCTCCGCCCTGGCGGTGTTCCTGCGCGCCGACTGGGTGGTGAAGGTGGTCCTCGTCGGCCTGGCCCTGGCGTCGATCTGGTCCTGGACCGTGATCTTCGACAAGTTCTTCCGCCTCGGGGCGCTGAACCACTATGCGGACAAGTTCGAGGATTCCATCGCCTCGGGCCGGCCGCTGGAGGACGTCGCCGCCGAGGCCGGGGAACGGCCGCGCCACGCCCTGCCGCGGATGCTGCAGGCCGCGCTCAGGGAATGGCGCGAGGCCCGCTCGCGCGGCGCCGGCACGCCCGGAGCCGAAGGCATCGCGCTGCTGATCTCGCGCATCGACCGGGTGCTGGATTCGATCATCGCCCGCGAGAGCATGAGGGTCGAGGACGGCCTGGGCTCGCTGGCCATCGTGGCCACGGCCTCGCCGTTCATCGGCCTGTTCGGCACCGTCTGGGGGATCATGAACTCGTTCCAGGCCATCGCGCTGGAGCGCAACACCAACCTCTCGGTGGTGGCGCCCTCGATCGCCGAGGCCCTGTTCGCCACCGCCATGGGCCTGGCGGCCGCCATCCCAGCCTATATTTTCTACAACAAGTTCTCGACCGACGCGGGCAAGTTCTCCGCCCGGCTCGAGGGCTTCGCCGACGACCTGTCGACCGCCGTGGGGCGCCG
>DATCFQ010000536.1:0-4778 GCA_036509495.1 Caulobacteraceae bacterium | reverse complement strand
CGGGCGTGAAGGTGTCGTTGAATTTCGAGCCGATCAGGGTCTCGATCGAGATCAGGGTGTCCTTGCCGGCGCCCACGGTGTTCTGCTGGCCCGAGATCGCCAGGCTCACCGTCACCGCGGCCTTGGCCGTGGCGTAGGAGGCGGTGTCCGTTCCGGCGCCGCCATCCAGGGTGTCGTTTCCGCTGCCGCCGATCAGGACGTCATTGCCCGCGCCGCCGCTCACGTTCAGCGCCCCGCCGCTGACCAGAGCGGAGCCGTTGATGTAGAGGCTGTTGGTGGCCGCAAGGGCCGAGCCGGTGATGGTCAGCACCGCGCCGTGGGCGACGTTGGCGTCGTTGAAGATCAGGCCGTAGTTCGACCCTGCGGCCAGGGTGATCTGCTCGACATGGACCAGCGACGCAGCCGTCAGCACGAGGCCGTGGGCCGGCCCGTCCGCGATCGACGGCGAGCCGGGCGCCAAGGTCGCGGGTTGATAATAGACGGCCGTATGCTTGCCATCGAGCGCCAGGGTGTCGGTCCCGGCGCCGCCGTCGACGATGTCGCCGGTCTGAGGCTGGAACTTCGCGCCGAAACTGAAGGAGTCGTTCCCGTCCCCGCCATAGACGCGCGAGCCGGGGCCACTGTTGGTCATGTTGAAGCTGTCGGCGCCTCCCAGGCCCAGGAAGGTGTCGCCGTCGGCGCTGCCGCCGGAGTTGGAGGTGAAGGTGTCGTTCCTGGCGAAGATTTGCGACAGCAGATTCGGCGCAGCGTTCAGGTCGCCGTTGTGCGCCGCGATCACGGCGGTCCAGACGGACTGCATGCCGAGCTTCAGGTTCGAGAAGCTGGACTCCAGCACCCCATCGACCGTGAAGGTCATGCCGGTGATGGTTCCGGAGTGCGGCACGCCGTTGGCGTCGAAATTGCCGAAGCCGGTCCCGGTCATGGTCCAGCTGTCCCCGACGCCGAGGCCGAACACGAGCTTTGTGCCGGTGTGGGTCGTGGGCGGCAGGTAATAGAGCGCGCCCAGCCGCTGGGCGGCCTTGGCCGGATCGAGCGAAAGAACGTTCGCGCCCGCTATGGGCCCGCCAACCACCGTGACCATGACATCCCCCTCACGGCCAGCGGCCGTCGCTCTTCCCCATCCTGATTTATTGCAACGTTGACGCGATCCTCCAAGTCTTTTCCTCGACGCCTCGGAGTCGCCCGGGCCGCCATTCTCGGGCAAACTACGGCGCGATGATCCAGGTCAGCTTCACCGAGAACCTGCGCCGGCACGTCGAATGCCCGCCCGTCGCGGTCACAGGATCGACGGTGCGCGAGGTGCTGGACGCCGTCTTCGCCGACAATCCGATGCTGCGGTCGTATATTTTGGACGACCAGGGTCGGGTCCGGCGTCACGTGAACGTCTTCATCAACAGCAGGACCGTGTCCGACCGGCTGGGCCTGTCCGATCCGGTCGGTTCGAGTGATGAGGTGTTCGTGTTCCAGGCGCTGTCAGGAGGCTGAGATGAGCGATCTGTTGCATGTGGCGAGCCGCAAGGGGCTGTTCAGTTTCAAGCGCGAGGGCGCGGGATGGGAGGCCGGCAAGCCCGCCTTCCTCGGCGAGCCGGTCTCGGCAGTGCTGACCGACCCGCGCGACGGGGCGATCTATGCGGCCCTGAGGCTCGGCCACTTCGGGGTGAAGCTGCACCGTTCCGACGACGGCGGCGAGACCTGGACCGCGCTGACGCCGCCGGCTTTTCCGGCCGTGGAGACGCCGGACGAGACGGCCCCCTCGGTCGACACCATCTGGACCCTCTCCGCCGGCGGGCCCGACCAGCCAGGACTGATCTGGGCCGGGATCGCCCCCGGCGCCGTGTTCGTCAGCCGCGACCGCGGCGAGAGCTGGGCGCTGGTGCGCAGCCTCTATGACCGCCCCGAGCGGCAGAAGTGGTTCGGCGGCGGCACCGAACTGGCCGCCCCGCACTCGATCCGGGTGGATCCGCGCGACAGCAGCAAGGTGACCGTTGCGGTGTCCTGCGGCGGGGTGTGGAAGAGCGACGATGCCGGCGAGAGCTGGCGTCAGGCCGGCCTCGGCCTGCGCTCGGACTATATGCCGCCCGATCAGGCCTACGACCCGACCAGCCAGGATCCGCACCTGATCGCCGCCTGCCCGGCCGATCCGGACGTGGTCTGGTGCCAGCACCACAACGGCGTCTTCAAGTCCGAGGACGGGGCCGAGACCTTCGACGAGATCCGGGGCATCGATCCTTCGGTGTTCGGCTTCGCCGTCGTCGCCCATCCGCATGACCGCGACACCGCCTGGTTCGTGCCGGCGGTGAAGGACGAGTGCCGCGTGCCGGTCGACGGCCGGCTGGTGGTCACCCGCACCCGCGATGGCGGCAAGAGCTTCGAGGTGATGAGCGAGGGCCTGCCCACCGATTCCTGGGATCTGGTCTATCGCCACTGCCTGGACGTGGACAGTTCGGGCCGTCGCCTGGCCATGGGTTCGACCACCGGCAACCTCTGGGTCTCCGAGACCGGCGGCGAGCGCTGGACCCATGTCTCGGCCTACCTGCCGCCGATCGCACAGGTACAGTTCGGATAGGGCGCACGCCCCCTTCTCGTCCTGTTGCTTGCGGAGACGCTACTTCCGGAACGGCAGGGTCAGGATGAACAGGGCGGTCTTCAGGTCGATCAGCTTCAGCGCCTTCCTGGCCTCCGCGGGGCGCAGGCGCGCGGTCATAGGCATGGCGGCGAACACCTTGCCCCTGATCACCAGATCGGCGCCATCGCGCTCGATGGCGCTGACGTCCATCAGCTCGGACTTGTCGGGCGAATAGAGCTTCATCAACTGGCCTTCGAAACTTTCCCGAAGTCCATGTTCAGATCGTCGAACATGGTCATGGCCGCCGCCCGGCCGGCCCCGAACACCCCGCCGCCCGGATACTGGAACGGGCCCACCAGATAGAGCCGGTCCATCCCCGGCACGGTGCCGCGGCCCAGCTCCGGCGTCGGGCGCCAGGCGTTGGACTGATAGGTGGTCGCCGCCACCCCGTGCAGGTCGCCCTTACGGAAACTGCTCGAGGTGCGCTCCATGTCGACGGGGCTGTCGATGTGGGTGGCGATGATGTTGTCGGCGGTCAGGTTCTCGATGAACTTGCCCATGTGGTCGAGCATCACCTTGGCGTAGTCGGCCTTGGCGTCGTCCCACGAGCGGCCCTCAGGGTGGTCGTAGGTGACATAGTCCCAGGCGTGCATCACCGCCTTGCCCTCGGGTACCCGCGAGGGATCGTGCATCGAGAGCGAGCCGACCCCCACCAGCGGATAACGGGCGAAGCCGCCATAGCGCAGGTCGTCGAAGCCCTGGCGCAGCAGGTTGTAGTCGTTGGGTAACAGCTCGATCATCACGCCCCGCACCTCGTCGCGGGTGCGGAACTTCAAGGGCTGGTTCAGCGCTGCGTGCACGGTGATGCAGCCGGGCGAGGTGATCTGGGTCCGCTCCGCGGTCTTGACGATCCAGGGGTCCAGGCCATCGACCATCTTGCCGAGATCGTGGGGGTGGATGGCGCCGATCACCCCGTCCCGGGCCTCGTATTCGCGGCCGTCCGAGGTGACCACGCCGGCGGCGCGGCCGTTCTTCACCGTCACCTTGGCGACGTCCGCGCTGGCCACCACCTCGCCGCCGTGGGCCTTGATGCAGTCGATCAGCGCCCGGGTCAGCTCGCCCGCGCCGCCCACCGCGACGCCGAAGCCGAACATCTCCAGGAAGCCCAGGAACACGAAGACGCCGAAGCCGGTGGCCTTCTCATCGGGCGAGCAGAGGTTCTCGCCGGCGATGCGGGCGAAGTGCATCTGCACCTTGGGGTGCTCGAACCACTCTTCCAACAGGTCGTGGATCGACATCTGCATCAGCCGCCAAAGCTCGCGGCCCTCGCGGCTCTGGTCCATCAGGGCGTTGGTGGCGCCCACCGGCGGCGGCGGGCTGTAGAGGCCGCCCAGCAGCATCGGCATGAAGCTGGCGGCGGCCTCCGAGAGGCGGCGGAAGGCTTCGCCGTCCTTCTGAGAGAACCGGGCGATCGAGGCGACGCTCTTCTCGCGATCGCGATAGAGGGCGAGCGTCGAGCCGTCCTCGAACACGCTCATCATGGGGCACTCGGGGAAGGCGTACTTCAGCCCGAAGCGCGACTTCAGCCTGAGGTCGTCGTTCTTCAGCAGCGGATTTCCCTGGATGAAGATGTGCGCCATCGAATGCTGGTCGTTGCGGAACCCCGGCGCGGTCAGGGCTCGGGTGACCACCCCGCCGCCGAACCAGGCGTTGCGCTCCAGCACCAGCACCTTCCTGCCCGCCGCGGCGAGATAGGCGGCGGCCACCAGGCCGTTATGGCCCGAACCGATGGCGATGACGTCGTAGGCTTGGCTCATGGGAAGGGTCTCATGTCACTTCGTTCCCCTTCACCCGCTCGTCCCCGCGAAAGCGGGGATCCAGGTTTTTTCGGAACAGGGGTCAGGGTGGATACGGAGGCTGGGATTGGTCTAGCAGCCCATCAGTGGAAAGCAAAAAAGCCTGGGTCCCCGCTTTCGCGGGGATGAGCGGGGAGGGTGATTCACGCCGCCGCCCGCCGCCCCGGGCTCTCCGCCGGCAGCGCCGCCTTGCCGAGGATCATGTCGGCGGCCTTTTCGGCGATCATCACCACCGGCGCATTGGTGTTGCCGCCGATCACGAAGGGCATGATCGAGGCGTCGACCACCCGCAGGCCTTCGATCCCGCGCACGCGCAGCTGCGGATCAACCACCGAGTCGGCGTCGGCGCCCATGCG
>DATCFQ010000535.1:0-11394 GCA_036509495.1 Caulobacteraceae bacterium | reverse complement strand
CCGCATGGTGTTCATCGGCCGCAACCTCGACGAGGCGGCGCTGCGGCGCGGCTTCGAGGCCTGCGCGGCGTAGAGCGTGATAGCCGAAAGTGTCTGCGGTTTCGGCGGCGATCACGCTCTAGATGTCTGAATCGAGCGCCGAAGGCGCTCTAAAGGGGAAGCAAAATGGCGGACAAGACAGCCCTGGTGGTGGGCGCCTCACGCGGAATCGGCCTGGGGTTGGTCAAGGAGCTGGCCGGCCGCGGCTGGCAGGTGATCGCGACGCGAAGGTCGGCGTCGAGCGACAAGGGGCTGGCGGCCTTCGCCAAGGCCAGCGGCGGCAAGGTTCGCATGGAGAGCGTCGACATCGAGGATCCGGCCTCCATCGACGCCCTGGCGGGCCGGCTGAAGGGCCAGGACCTGGACCTGCTGTTCGTCAACGCCGGCATCTCGGGCTCGCACTCGCCCGCCGCCAAGATGAGCCGCGACGAGGTCGCCCAGGTGTTCATGACCAATGCGGTGGGGCCGGTGCACGTCGCCGAGAGCCTCAAGGACCAGGTCAAGGGCGGCGGCGTCATCGCGGTGATGACCTCGGGCCTCGGCAGCGTGGCTTCGGACTTCCACTTCGGCGCCGGGGCCAACCTCTATTCTGCCTCCAAGGCGGCGCTGAACAAGCTGACGCGGGGCTTCGCCGCCACGCTCGGCGATCGCAAGCTGACGGTGCTGTGCATGAGCCCGGGCTTCGTGCGCACCGACATGGGCGGCCCAGATGCGTGGATCGGCGTCGAGGAAAGCGCCAAGGGCGTGATCGACGTGGTCGAAGCCAAGGCCGGAACCGGCCAGCACGGCTTCTATAGCCACACCGGCGAAGTCATCGCTTGGTAGGCACAAACAAAAACGCCGGGGAGCGATCCCCGGCGTGAATGCGGTGATGAGGCGAGCGTTTAGGTCGCGCCGCCGTTGCCTTCGGTGATCAGCGAGACCTTGTAGAAGCCGTCGGCCTGCAGCTGGTTCACCACGCCCATGAAGTCGCCGTAGCGCACCTGGCGGTCGGCGCGGATCAGGATCGACTGGGTGCGGGCGTCGGCGCCGAGGTTCGAAACCAGGCCGTTGGAGAGCTGCTCCAGCGTCGTGGTCTGGTCGGTCGAGCGTTCGCCGTTGTGGATGACGATCTGACCGGTCTTGTACATCGAGATGAAGGTCGGGGGCTTGGGATGCGTGGGGCTCACCGTGGCCGGCGGCAGGTCGACCTTGATCGCCAGGGTCGCCACCGGGATGGCCACCATGAACACGATCAGGAGCACCAGCATGACGTCCACGAACGGGGTCACGTTGATGTCGGAGTTCTGCCCCAAGTCGTATCGCGACTTCTTGCCGCCGCTGACCTTGCCCGCCATTAAAGCTCGTCCTTGCCTCGGGCCGAACGGTCGGCCGTAAATGTCGATTGCGAGCGACTTACCCCGGCAAAGTCTCGGATGTAAAGCGGCAGATTGACCGCCCCGCAGGGCCGGGCGCGATCTCCCGGCCGCCGAAACCCCGGTTTTCGCCCGACGCGGGAATCAGATCGTCCGCTGGCCCCGCCGGGGCGTGCAGGCTAAAGCCCCGGCCATGCCGTTCGCCTTCGACGCCTATGTCACCGACGCCCGATTCGACCGCTCCGGCCGCGCCGCCTTCGCCCTGGGCGACGGGACGGTGCGCTGGGAGGACGGGGCCCGGGTCCAGGCTCATGACGGGGCGGTGCTCTGCGCGACCGGCCATCCCTCCGGCGAGGGGGTGATCACCGGCGGCGACGATGGCCGGCTGGTCTGGTCCAGGCCCGATGGCGCCGAAACCCTGGCCGAGGCGAAGGGCCGCTGGATCGACGTGGTCGCGTCCAGCGCAGTCACCGGGCTGATCGCCTTCGCCGCCGGCCGCGAGGTGATGGTCCGCGACGTCAAGGACCCCAGGTTCGCGGGCAGCCTGATGCACGAGCGCACGGTCGCCGGCCTCGATTTCGACCCCAAGGGCCGGCGCCTGGCGGCGGCGACCTATGGCGGGGCGGCGCTCTGGTACGCTCGCATAGCCGAGCAGAAGCCGCAGCATCTGAAGTGGGCCGGCAGCCATGTGCTGGTCGCCTTCAGCCCCGACGGCCGGTTCCTGGTCTCGGCCATGCAGGAGAACGAGCTGCACGGCTGGAAGCTGGCGGACGGCGCCAACATGCGCATGGGCGGCTATCCCTCGAAGGTGAAGTCGCTGGCGTTCCTGGATCGCGGGCGGCTGATGGTCACCGCCGGGGCCGCGGGGGCGGTGATCTGGCCCTTCGCCGGCTCCTCGGGGCCGATGGGCAAGCAGGCCACCGAGGTCGGCTTCCAGGAGGGGTCTGTGGTCGCCCGCGTCGCCGCCGCGCCCGACGCGCCACGCATCGTCGCGGGCCTCAGCGACGGGCGGGTGTGGAGCGCCGATCTCGGCGGCGGCGCAGTGCAGTTCATCAAGGCCGAGAAGGGCCAGCCGATCAGCGCCCTGGCCCTGGCGCCCGACGGCCGCCGGATCGCCTGGGGCGACGAGGCCGGCGAGGCGGGGGTCGCGGAGCTCTAACTTCACCACCCCGCTCCTCCCGGCGAAGGCCGGGACCAAGACAAGTCGGCGCCAGCATTGAAGAGAAACCACGAAGATCACGAAGATCACGAAGACCTTCGTGTCCTTCGTGATCTTCGTGGTGAGATCGGGAGCTGCAGCACACCCGCCGGGGATCGGAGCCTACCACCGAGCTGACCTGTACTGGGTCCCGGCCTCCGCCGGGACGAGCGGTATCGAAAGGCTGGTCGCGACGCTGCTTAGGCGTGGCGGAGGTTAGCGGCTTCTATAGACTGCCGAAACGCGGGGGCGGTGGGAGTCTCGATGGCCGCAAGACCGAGCCGGCAAGGCCCAAGACGTCCGCTCGCCTCCGTGGGCCAGGCCTGGTCGCGGCGGGGGCTGCTGGGCCGCATCCTGATCGGGGTGCTGATCTTCGCCCTGGTGTTCCCGCCGCTCTGGGTCGGGGTCTACCGCTTCCTGCCGCCGCCGATCACGCCGCTGATGATCATCCGCCTGGCCGCGGGACGGGGGCTCGACTACCGCTGGCGGCCGCTGCCCGAGATCTCGCCTGCCCTGGTGCAGGCGGCGGTGGCGGGCGAGGACGCCCGCTTCTGCGAGCACCAGGGCTTCGATTTCGCGGCCATGCGCGCGGCCATGCGGGCCAACCAGCGCCGGCCGGGCAAGGTCCGAGGCGGCTCGACCATCAGCCAGCAGACCGCCAAGAACGCCTTTCTCTGGCCGGGGCGCACCTTCGTGCGCAAGGCGGTGGAGGCCTATTTCACCGTCCTGATCGAGAAGCTGTGGGGCAAGCGGCGGATCATGGAGGTCTATCTCAACATCGTGGAGATGGGCCCGGGGATCTATGGCGCCCAGGCCGCCGCCCAGCACTACTTCCACATCGACGCCAGCCAGCTGTCGAACCTCGAGGCCTCGCGGCTGGCGGCGATCTTCCCCAATCCGCTGAAGTGGCAGGCCGCGACGCCCGGCCGCTACGTGCAGCGCCGCTCGCGACGGATCGGCGGGGCCATGGGATTCATCCGCGCCGACGGGCTGATCGCCTGCGTCGGCAAGCTGAACGGCGTGGTCCCGGCCGGGCCGATCCTGAACGCCGCCCCGCCGGCCGCCGCCCGCGCCTTCCTGCAGCAACAGGCCCGCGAGGAAGAGCCGGCCGCGCCGCCGGCTGAGAGCCCGGCCGGCTCCGACTTCGGTCCCGCGCCGGCCGAACCGGACTCCCCGCTGACCTCGGACGCTCCGCCTGCCGCCGCGGCGCCCCAGACCCAGGACCCGCCGACCAATTAGGCGCTGGCGCGCCCACCCTCGATCCGGGCCAACAGCGCCTTGGCCACCGCATTGGCCGGCTCCAGCTTCAGCACCGCGCGGACCACGGCTTGGGCCTCCTCGGCCTGGCCGTCGCCGACCAGCAGATCGGCCAGCCGCAGCCTGAGGGCAGCGGACGCGCGGCGCAGGCCCGCGGCCCGGCGCAGGGCCTGGATCGCCTCGACCGTGCGGCCCTGGTCGATCAGCAGGTTGGCCAGCGGCCGATAGGCTTCCACGTGCAGCGGGAAACGCTCGATCGCCACTCGCGCCAGCCGCTCGGCGGCCTCGGGCGACGCGCGGCGGCGGACCAGCTCTTCCACCGAGCGGAACTCGGCCAGGCTCATGGACGGCAAGGCCGTGGCGGCTTCGATCTCGGCGATGGCCTCGTCGCTGCGCGATTTGTCGCCGCGGACGATGGCGCGGGCCAGGGCGACCCTGAGATCGGCGCGCTCCGGATGACGGCCGATCCAGCCTCTGAGCTGGGTCTCCGCCTCGGCGCAGCGGCGCAGTCCGATCAGGGCCTCGGCGCGCACGGCGCCCGCCTCGACCGTCTCCGGGCGCAGTGACAGAGCCGTGCGGGCGGCGGCTTCGGCCTCGTCGTAGCGGCGTTCGAACAAAAGGGTGCGGGCGGCCTGCAGGCCTCGCGCGGCCGCGTCGCCGCCCTCGAGATAATGGTCGAGCATGTGGGTGACGATCTTGCCGACGAAGCCGCCGGCCACATGGATGCGGTCCGGCTCCCAGACGCGATCGGGCGGGGTCAGGGTCGCGGACTCGTAGCTGGGGAAGTAGTCGACGCCGTGTCGCTCGAAGCTCGCCGCACCGCAGACCGCGCGCAGCACCGATTTGGAATAGGCGTTGGCGACGCGGATGTCCTGGCCGCTGAAGGTCGTCGACATCGGCACCGGCGAGGTGGTGATCAGGATCCGGACACCGGGGTTGCGCGCCCGCACCACGTCGATGGCGGCCAAGAGATCCGTCAGGCACTGATCGTAGGAGAGAATCTCGAATTCCCAGCGGTCGCGGCGCGCGACCATCGCCTTCTGGGTGGGCGGCTCGTGGATGTAGCGGCCGGTGGTGCGGTCTCGCCAAGCCTCGATCAGGCCGGGGGTGATCATCAGGCAGTCGGCCGAGAAGGCGGCGCTGAACACCTCATAGATATGCTGGCGGCGCTCGATGAACCGTTCGCGGCTGACCGGCGGCGTCGGCGCCATGTCCATGTCGAAGAAGCGGCCGTCGCCGAAGTCGAAGGCCAGGCCCTCGCAGTCCTCCCAGCTCACTTGGCCGCCGCGGTCTCGGACCCCGGCGGTCCATTCCAGGCACTGGCGGAAGGCGGGCGGATGGAACTTGTTCATCGCCCCGTTGGCGCCGCCGTTCCACTCGTCGGCCGGCAGGTGAAGCTCCAGCATCGGCACGCGGCAGCCGACGTCGGCGAGGTGCTGCTCGATGTTGCGGGCGAAGCAGCTGCCGATGGTGAACACCGTCTCGTCCGGCCGGATGCGGAACGAGGGCTGCAGCGCGGGGAAGACGTCGCCCGAGAACGCGTCGGCGACATTGGCCCAGCGCGCCTGGGGGAGCTTCGCCTTGTTGCGGCGCGCCTCATCGAAGCTGAGGACCCGCCCCCCGGTCATTGCGCCAGGTGCTCGACCAGCCGGGTCATGAAGGCCGCCCCCCGCTCCAGCTGGCTGACCTCGAGGTATTCGTCCGGCTGGTGCGCCTGCTCGATCGAGCCGGGGCCGCAGATCACCGTGGAATAGCCGGCCTCCTGGAACTGGCCAGCCTCGGCGGCGTAGGAGACCACCCGCGCCGGTCCATTGTCGCCGGCCAGGCGCCGCGCCAGCACCTCGGCCGCGCCCTCGGGATCGGGACGCATGGGCGGGGTCATCGAGCGCTGGTCGATGCGCACGCCGGCCTCGGGCGCCCGGGCCTCGAGCTCGGTGTCGAGCCGGGCGGCGAGGTCGAACACCGGCTTCAGCACCTTGCGGGCGTCGACGCCCGGCGGGGCCCTGAGGTCGAAGGCGAAGACGCATTCGCGGGCCAGGATGTTCACGGCGGTGCCGCCGTGGATCTGGCCGATGGTCAGGCTCGCGCCCTTGGGTATGAAAGGCGAAGAGGGATCGGCGCCGCGCGCCAGCTCCGCCGCGATGTCGGCGAGCGCCGCGATCAGCTTGGCGGCCTCCATGATCGCCGAGACGCCGAGGTGGGTCAGGCTGGAATGGGCCTCCTTGCCGGTGACCGTCACCCTGAAGGTGGCGATGCCCTTGTGGCCGGCGACGGTCTCCATATTGGTGGGCTCGCCGACGATCACCGCCGAGGGCCGTGGGCCCGATCGGACCAGGGCTTCGATCAGGCTGGGCGCGCCGAGGCAGCCGATCTCCTCGTCATAGCTGAAGGCCATCTGCACCGGCCGCTTCAGGCCGGCGGCGGCGAAGTCGGGTGCGGCGGCCAGGGCCAGGGCCAGGAAGGCCTTCATGTCGGCCGCGCCGCGGCCATAGAAGCGGCCATCGCGGCGGGTCAGCACGAAGGGGTCGGATGTCCAGGCCTGGCCGTCCACCGGCACCACGTCGGTATGCCCCGACAGCATCACGCCGCCGTCGGTCTCGGGCCCGATGCGGGCGATCAGATTGGCCTTGGACCCCTCGGCGTTGCCCACCCGATAGAAGGTCGCGCCGCAAGCCGAGAGCCGCTGCTCGGCGAACGCGATCAGCTCGAGATTACTCTGTCGCGAAGTGGTGTCGAAGGCGATCAGCCGTTCGAGGATCTCGGCCGCCGAGCCGGCCAGTTGCGCGGGGTCGGTCACGGGCGGGAAAACAGCCTGGGAAAGCCGCTCCAGGCGGCGTCGTAGCCCGACTGCAGCGCCAGGGTCTCCAGCGCATGGCGGGTCGGGCGATAGGGGAAACGCGCCTCGAACATGAAGGCCATGGTGTCCTCGATCTTGCGCGGCTCAAGCTCCGCCTCGCTGGCCCGCCGCCAGGTGTCGAGGTCCGGACCGTGCGCCGCCATGCAGTTGTGCAGGCTGGCGCCGCCGGGCGCAAAGCCCTCGGCCTTGGCGTCATAGGCGCCGGCGATCAAGCCCATCAGCTCGTTCATCACGTTGCGATGGAACCAGGGTGGCCGGAAACTGTGCTCGGCCACCACCCAGCGGGGCGGGAAGATCACCAAATCGACGTTGGCGACGCCGGGCGTCTCGGAGGGCGAGGTCAGCACCGTGAAGATCGACGGGTCGGGGTGGTCGTAGCTGACCGTGTTGATCACGTTGAAGCGGCGCAGGTCGTACTTGTAGGGCGCGTAATTGCCGTGCCAGGCCACCACGTCGAGGGGCGAATGATCCAGCGTGGTCGACCAGAGGCCGCCCTGGAACTTCTGCACCAACTCGGTGGCACGCTCGTGGTCCTCATAGGCGGCGCTCGGGGTCAGGAAGTCGCGGGGGTTGGCCAGGCCGTTGGAGCCGATCGGCCCCAGTTCGGGCAGGCGCAGCAGGGCGCCGTAGTTCTCGCAGACATAGCCGCGCGCGGCGCCCTCCGGCAGCTCGACCCGCATGCGGACGCCGCGGGGAATCACCGCGATCTCCTGAGGTTCGACCTCCAGCACGCCCATCTCGGTGACCAGCCGCAGGCGCCCTTCCTGCGGGACGATCAGCAGCTCGCCGTCGGCGTCGAAGAACACCCGGTCGGTCATCGAGCGGGTGGCCAGATAGAGGTGCGCCGCCAGCCCGGCGCACTCGCCGGGCGAGCCTGAGCCGGCCAAGGTGACCAGGCCCTCGACGAAATCCCGCGGCCGGCCGGGCATGGGCGGCGGATCCCAGCGCAGCCGGTTGGGCGTCGGCTCGGCCTCGTCGAACGGGCCCGACCTCAAGAGGCCCGCGTCGATGCGCCGGAACGGCGGATGATCGGCCGACGGCCGGATGCGGTAGAGCCAGCTCCGCCGGTTCTCGCTCCGTGGGGCGGTGAAGGCGGTTCCGGAAATCCCTTCGGCATAGAGCCCGAGCGGCGGGCGCTGCGGCGAGTTCTGGCCGACCGGCAGGGCGCCCGCAACGGCCTCGGTGGCGAACTCGTTGCCGAAGCCCGACAGATAGGCTGGCGCGGCCTGACCGGATTGCGGATCGGTCTCTTGGGAGATCATGCTGTCGGGCATCCGCAATTGCGAGACGGCATTATGGACCGTGCGCTCCGCATCGGGCTATAGGGCGACGATTTCACCCAATTTTGCGCTGCAACAACAAAATGATTGCGCGATATTTGCGATAATGAGGCATCGTATACCAACGTTTCTGCGTTTAGGCGCAATATAGCAGTTGATCTGCCCGGGCCATCGGCCGATCAATGAGGCGCACCGCACGTGGAAGAGGCGATGAACAAGCCCGTCCCGCTCAGTCTGCACGTCCCCGAACCCGAATGGCGGCCGGGGCAGCCGATCGACTTCCAGGCCATGAAGGTCCCCGCCGCGGGCATTCTGCCGCGCCCCGACATCGGCTGCCGCGCCGAGGACACCAACGATCTGGCGCACGGGCTGATCCGGGTGCTGGACGACGCGGGCGAGGCGGTCGGTCCCTGGGCGCCGGACCTGGCGCCGGAGGTGCTGCAGAGGGGCCTGCGCTGCATGCTGCTGGTGCGCGCCTTCGACGAGCGCATGTATCGCCAGCAGCGGCAGGGAAAGACCTCGTTCTACGTCAAGTGCACCGGCGAAGAGGCGGTGGCTGTGGCCCAGACCCTGGCGCTCGACCCCGGCGACATGTGCTTCCCCACCTATCGCCAGCAAGGCGCGCTGATCACCCGCGGCTATCCGATCGTGGAGATGATGAACCAGATCTACTCCAACGCCCGCGACCCGATGCAGGGCCGCCAGCTGCCGGTGATGTACTCGTCCAAGGCCCATGGCGTCTTCACCATCTCGGGCAACCTCGCCACCCAGTTCAGTCAGGCGGTCGGCTGGGCCATGGCCTCGGCCTACAAGGGCGACACCCGTCTGGCCTATACCTACATCGGCGACGGCTCGACGGCGGAAGGCGACTTCCACCAGGCCTTGCTGTTCGCCACGGTCTACCGGGCGCCGGTGCTGCTCAACATCGTCAACAACCAGTGGGCCATCTCGGCCTTCCACGGCATCGCCGGCGACGAGCAGGCGAGCTTCGCCTCGCGCGGCCTGGGCTATGGCCTGCCCTCGCTTCGGGTGGACGGCAACGACTTCCTGGCGGTGCATGCGGTGACCACCTGGGCGGCCGAGCGCGCCCGCGCCAACCTCGGGGCCACTTTGATCGAGCTGTTCACCTACCGGGCCTCAGCTCACTCCACCAGCGACGACCCGAACCGCTACCGGTCCGCCGAGGAGGGCGCGAACTGGCCGCTCGGCGATCCGATCGAACGGCTGAAGCAGCACATGATACGCAGCGGCGCCTGGTCTGACGCGCAGCACGCGGCGCTGGCGGCCGAGGTGCTGGACGAGGTCCGCGCGGCAGGCCGCGAGGCCGAGAAGGTCGGGGTGTTCGGCGTCTCGCGCGCGCCGCTGGAGGGCATGTTCGAGGGCGTCTACGAGCACCAGCCCTGGCATCTGGCCCGCCAGGAGGCCGAGGTGCTGGAGGATGCGGCCGAGCAGGCCGCCTCGCCGCCAGGAAAGGCGCCCTGATGGCGGTCATGAACATGATCCAGGCGATCAACTCGGCCCTCGACGTGATGCTGGACCGCGATCCGGACGTGCTGATCTTCGGCCAGGACGTCGGCTATTTCGGCGGGGTGTTCCGCGCCACCGAGGGGCTGCAGAAGAAGTACGGCATGACCCGCTGCTTCGACACCCCGATCGCGGAAGGCGGCATCGTGGCCTCGGCGGTGGGCATGGGCGCCTATGGCCTGAGGCCGGTGATCGAGATCCAGTTCGCCGACTACATCTATCCCGGCTACGACCAGCTGGTGTCGGAGGCGGCGCGGCTGCGCTACCGCTCCGCAGGGGACTTCACCGCCCCGATCACGCTCAGAACCCCCTATGGCGGCGGCATCTTCGGCGGCCAGACCCACAGCCAGAGCCCCGAGGCCCTGTTCACCCACGTGGCGGGCCTGAAGACGGTGATCCCGTCCAATCCCTACGACGCCAAGGGCCTGCTGATCTCGGCGATCGAGGACGACGATCCGGTGATCTTCTTCGAGCCCAAGCGGCTCTATAACGGCCCCTTCGACGGCTATCCCGACCGGCCGGTGCAGCCCTGGGCCAAGCATCCCAGGAGCGAGACGCCCGAGGGCCACTACCGTGTGCCGCTCGGCAAGGCCGAGATCGTGCGAGAAGGTTCGGACCTGACCGTGCTGGCCTACGGCTCGATGGTGCACGTGGCCCTGGCGGGGACGGCGGAGGCCGGCGTCGACGCCGAGGTCATCGACCTGCGCACCCTCTTGCCCGTCGACATCGAGACCGTCGCCGCCTCGGTGAACAAGACCGGCCGCTGCGTCATCGTGCATGAGGCGACCCGCACCTCCGGCTATGGCGCGGAGCTTTCGGCCCTGGTGCAGGAGAACTGCTTCTGGCGGCTGGAAGCGCCGATCGAGCGGGTCACCGGCTGGGACACGCCCTATCCGCACGCCTTCGAATGGGAATATTTCCCGGGACCGCGCCGCTTGGCCAAGGCCATGCGCAAGGTGATGGGGGTCTGAGCATGGGCCGCTTCGTCTTCAAGCTGCCCGACGTGGGCGAGGGCACGGCCGAGGCCGAGATCGTGGCCTGGCACGCCGCGGTCGGCGACCTCATCGAAGAGGACGCCCCGCTGGTCGATGTGATGACCGACAAGGCGACGGTGGAGATCACCTCTCCGGTGCGCGGCAAGGTGCTGTCGCTGGCCGCCCAGCCGGGCGAGATGGCTACCGTCGGCGCGCCGCTGGTCGAGCTGGAGACCGAAGACGAGGAAGCCGAGGAATTCGCCGAGAAGGTCGCCGAGGTCGGGCCGCCCTCTGCCGCGCATAAGCGCGAGAGGCCGCCGGCTGGGGCCGAAGCCCCGCCCGTCCAGGCCCCGAGTTCGCCCGGCGCCCAGGCCGCGCCGGCTGTCCGCAGTCGCGCCGAGAGGCTGGGCATCGACCCGGCGAGCATCCGCGGCTCCGGGGCCGGGGGACGGATCACCCACGAGGATCTCGACGCGGTGCTGACGGGCGGCGGCGGGGGCGTCGCTGGCGCGGCCGGCCCCGCGCCCCGCGCCGACCAGCAGGTCAAGGTGATCGGGCTTCGCCGGCGCATCGCCGAGAAGATGGCCGAGTCCAAGCGGCGCATCCCGCACTTCGGCTATGTCGAGGAGGTCGACGTCACCGAGCTGGAGTCGCTCCGGCGAGCGCTGAACCACAGCCACAAGGACCGCGCGCGCCTGACCCTGTTGCCGTTCCTGATGCGGGCGGTGGTCAAAGCCGTGGCCGCCTATCCGCAGGTCAACGCCCGCTATGACGACGAGGCGGCGGTGGTGACCCGTTCGGGCGCGGTGCACATCGGCATCGCCGTGCAGACCGACGCCGGGCTGATGGTCCCGGTGGTCAGCAACGCCGAGGCCCGAGACCTCTGGGACAGCGCCGCCGAGCTGGCGCG
>DATCFQ010000534.1:0-3142 GCA_036509495.1 Caulobacteraceae bacterium | reverse complement strand
GGGCCATGCGCACAGGCGCTTTTCCGGCGACGCCAGGGTCAGCCGGACCTTCCGATTTTCAACACCAAGGTCACCAAGGACACCAAGGGCGCCAAGCGGTTCGTGAGCGCGAAGCGCTCGGCTGACTCCTGGCGACGCCGTCGCCGGATGGCCGCATTCAGCACCGGTCCCTTGGTGTCCTTGGTGTCCTTGGTGTCCTTGGTGTCCTTGGTGTCCTTGGTGTCCTTGGTGCGCTTGGTGCGCTTGGTGCGCTTGGTGTTGAAAAAGGGCGGCTTCGCCGCACGCCACCCCCCGCCATCGCTGCCGCGATGGAGGAGGTAGCTACACCCTGACGTCCAGCAACGACCCGGGCCGATAGGCCGCCTTCGGCGCGTCCGCCAGCGCAGCGGCTTCGGGCTGGGGCGCCTCGGCGACGGGCGCGGTCGGTGCGACGGGCGGCGGATAGGCCGCGGCGGCCTCGAGCTTGCCCAGGGCCGCCTCGAAAAAGGCGCGCTGGGCGCCCGTGACATTGCGCGTCGGAGACGGCGCCGGCGGCGCGGCGGGAATGTTCGACAGGGGACCCAAGGCCATGCCCCTGAGGCTTGGCCAGCATGGTTAGCGAAAGCTTAACGCCGGAGGATTTCGGTCAGGGCGTCGGCGTCCTGCGGGGTCAGGGCGCCGCTCCGTTTGCCGACGATCCGGCCCGAGCCGTCGATGGCGAAGGTCTCCGGCACCCCCGAAACGCCCCAGTCCACGCTCGTCCGGCCGCTATGATCGGTCAGCACGGTCTGGAAGGGATCGCCGTAGGTCGCCAGGAACGAGCGCGTGCCATCGTCGTCATCCTTCCAGGCCACGCCCACGATCGGGACGCCCTGCGACTTCAGCGCCATCAGCGCCGGCGCCTCCACCACGCAGGGGGCGCAGGTGGACTGGAAGAAATTGACCAGGATCGGCCCCTTCACCGCCGCGGTCGCCGGCAGGGCCATGCCGCCGGCCAGGGGCTGCAGCGGCGCCTTGGGGGCCGGCTGGCCGACCAGCGCCGCGGGATAGACGTGCGGATCATGGCGCAGGGCATAGCCGACGAAGAGCACGGTCAGGGCCAAGAGCACGGCGAGCGGGGCGAAGGCGGCCCAGCGGTTCATCGGGAGGCGCCGTCCCGGCCCCGGCGCTCCGCCTCCCGTCGCCAGCGGCGCGAGCGCGCCAGGCTGTCGATGACCAGGGCGATCAGCACCGCCGCGCTGATGGCGTAGACCGGCCAGACGAAGGCGGCGTAGCGGCCCATGTCGAGATGCAGCATCGGCCTACCCCGCCGCCCTGAGCGCCAGGGCCCGGGCGCGCCGTCGCCAGACCTCGGCGCGGGTGCGCACCAGCCACAGCGAGCCGAACAGGGCTGTGTAGCCCAGGGCCATCAGGGCGAACGGCCACAGATAGACCGCCGCCACCAAGGGGCCGCCCTTGGTGAAGATCGACTCGCCCTGGTGCAGGCTGTTCCACCAGACCACCGAGAAGTGGACGATCGGCACATTGATCGCCCCGACCAGGGCCAGGATGGCGCAGGCGCGGTCGGCCTTGGCCTCGTCCTCGATGGCCGCCTGCAGGGCGATGTAGCCGAGATAGAACAGCAGCAGGATCAGCTCGGAGGTCAGGCGCGGGTCCCAGACCCACCAGGTTCCCCACATCGGCCGGCCCCAGAACGAGCCGGTGATCAGGGCCAGGGCGGTGAAGGCGGCGCCCAGCGGGGCCACCGCCCGCGCCGCCGCGTCGGCCAGGGCGTGGCGGAAGACCAGGCCGAAGAAACTGGCGCCGGCCAGGCAGATATAGGCGAGGAGGCTGAGCCAGGCGGCCGGCACGTGCACGAACAGGATGCGGACGGTGTCGCCCTGCTGGTAGTCGGGGGGCACGGAGAAGCAGAGCCACAGGCCCACGACCAGCAGCCCCGCCGCCACAGCGCCGAGCAGCGGCGCAGCCCAGCGGGAGACGTCCATGAACCGCTGCGGATTGGCCAGGGCCGTGATCATGGCTGCGGCATAGGTCGATAGCGTATCCAGAACAAGGCGCCGGCCATCCCGAGCTGAGCACCTCTCCAACGTCAGCATCAGCAATGTCGGGTCACTCTTCGCAGACCAGGACCGAAGCGCCAGCGGAGGCAGCAGCCCACTTGCAGGGCAGCGACGGCGGCCCGACGGACTTCGACCTCGAGCCCGAGGCTTAGGCCCGAACCCTCCGCGCGCCCACATCGGTCAAGGCGCGCTCCACCGCCTCCGGCTCACGGTCGATGACCAGAAGCAGGGTGCGAGCCGCAGCGACCGGCCTGGCGCGCCCTTGTTCCCAGTCCCGCACGGTTCCGGGGGTGAAGCCGAAGCGTGCCGCGAACTCGTCCTGGGTAAGGCCCAGACGCTTGCGGATGCCCTTAGGGTCCACGTCGGCGGGAACATAGCTACGAGCGGGGAGGGTGCGGCCCTCGGCGATCTCTACCATCTCGCCAAGACCGCGCATGATCCGGTCGAAGTTCTTGGTGTCCTTTTGCACTTGGCCCTCCATGGCCTTAGCTATCCAACGCGGCGTTTCGCCCCGAGGATGCGTTTGGCGAAGGCGGCCATCGCGGCGACCTCCTCCTTGTCGAAGTTCGACCGCGACCCCTTGGACAAGGCCGCGATCACGTACACCGGCATTTGCGGCCGAGCGTAGAACGTAACCACCCGATAGCCGCCCGACTTGCCCTTGCCGCGACCGGCGACCCGGACCTTGCGGCAACCGCCGGAGCCGACGATCAAATCACCAGCTTCGGGGTTGGTGGACAGCAGCTCGACCATCGCTGCGATCTCGGACTCGGTCATCCCGTCGTCCTTAGCGTCCGCCAAGAACCCTTCGGTGAACGCGACCTCGTTGAGCGGTTCGCCCATGGCTGTATTTTGTACGGGTTAGCCGTACTCAACGCAAGCGAAAAGTACGGGATTCCCGTATCATGTTCCGCCCTCGCCGTTGGGGCCGACCTAAGCGCCTGCCCGCACCGGCGATCATGCCTCCCCAACCGGCCGCAACGGATGGCCTATGGACGCGCAGGACCAGATCACTTTGCAGAAGCCCGCGAGAGCGGCGAGCCACCGTAAATACGGTGGATTTACGGTTCCGGGCGGCCCACGCCCGACCCGTCGCCGGCTAG
>DATCFQ010000533.1:0-4382 GCA_036509495.1 Caulobacteraceae bacterium | reverse complement strand
AAGCCGATGGCCAAGGCGCCGCTCACCAACCTCACGGTGGTGACCAATATGCGCCGCTACACCTTCGAGCTCAGCACCACGCGCAATCCGCGCGGCGCGGGCGACCGGGGGGTGATCTACGACCTGCGCTTCGAATATCCGGCCCCCGCCCGGCCCATCGTGACCACGCCCCAGCCGCCCCAGCCCAAGCCGCCCGAGGAGGTCAACCACGACTACAGTTACGAGGGGTCGGCCCAGAACCTGCCGCTTCGGGTGTTCGACGACGGCCACGCGACCTATTTCCGCTTCGCCGCGGACGCCAGCTACCCGGCGATCTTCGCGGTGGAGGCCGACAAGAGCGAAGCGGTGGTCAATTTCCGCACCCTGGGCGGCTATCTGGTGGTCGACCGGCTGGCCGGCGGCTTCGTCCTGCGCCGCGGCAAGGTGGAGACCAGGATCTTCAACGACGGCTTCCATGAGGCCTCGGCCGGCCCGCTCAGCCCCCGGCCCCGCCACAAGTCCAGGCGCTGGTTCCCATGACGCGTCCCGCCGCTCAGCCCAACCGTCCGCAGACGCCCGAGATCGAGAGCCCGGTGTTCCAGCGGGCCGGCCGGATGGCCATGCAGGTGCGCCAGCCAGATTCGCCCTGGACGCTGGGCCTGGGGATCGCCGTGGCCGCGATCCTGGGCATCGTCGTCTTCGTCACCCTGAGCGAGGGCCGCCAGGCCCGCGCCGACGCGGTCGCCCAGAAGGCGCTGGTGAGGCCGGCCCCGGCCCCTGCCCCGGCGATGATCCTGGCCCAGGCCATCCCCGCCCCCCTGCCCGCCCCGGTCGCCCAGGCCGTGCCCGGGCCGCCCCCTCCGCCGGCCCCGTCCGACGACGCCACCGCCCTGCACGCGCCGGTGATGGTGGTGGACCAGAGCGACCCGCGCGGCGCCTCCGCCGGCGTCGCCTCGCCCGCCACGACGGGCCAAACCCGCGCCGCCGCCGACGCCTCCGGATCGGCCGAGGAGCGCTTCGCCGCCCAGGTCGCCTCGGGCGGGGTCGAGACCTCGCGCGCCACGCGGCTGGCGGACCTGCGCCACACCGTGCCGCAGGGCACGGTCATCCCCGCGGTGCTGGAGACCGCGATCAATTCCGACCTGCCGGGCTCGGTCCGCGCGGTGGTGAGCCGCGACGTGGCCGGCTTCGACGGCTCCGAGGTCCTGATCCCGCGCGGCTCCAAGCTGATCGGCCAGTACCGCTCGGGCATGGCCTACGGCCAGTCGCGGGCCTTCGTGATCTGGTCGCGCATCCTGACCCCGGACGGCGTCTCCATCGACGTCGGCTCGCCGGCCGTCGACACCCTGGGCCGCGGCGGCCTGGCGGGGGAGACCAACACCCATTTCTTCGAGCGCTTCGGCAGCTCGATCCTGCTCTCGGCGATCACCGCCGGCATGGAGTTCGCCGCCCAGAGCGGCGGCTCGGGCACAGCGGTGATCATCGGCTCGCCGCTGCAGGCCTCGAGCCTGGCGGCCATGCAGCCGCAGTCGATCCCGGTGACCATCAAGGTGATGCAGGGCACGCCGCTGCAGGTGTTCCTGGTGCGCGACCTGGATTTCAGCGGCGTGGCGGGCGGCCGGCCATGACCAGCGCGGGGGTCTATCTCGACGCCTATCTGAGCCCCCTGGCCCCCTGGCTCGAGCGCGACGACATCACCGACCTTTTGATCAACCGCCCGGGCGAGGTCTGGGTCGAGACCGCCGACGGCCAGATCGCCTGCCAGGCGGCGCCCCAGATCACCGAGCTGGTGCTGGGCCGGCTGGCGCGGCAGATCGCGGCGACCACCCACCAGGGCGTCAACCGCGAGCACCCCCTGCTTTCGGCCTCCCTGCCGGGCGGCGCGCGGGTGCAGGTGGTGGCCCCGCCGGCCACCCGCCACGGCCTGGTGCTGGCGGTGCGCAAGCACGTCATCAACGACCTGTCGCTGGAGGACCTCGACCGCAACGGCCTGTTCGCCGGAGGCTCGCGCCGGGATTCCGACCAGGGCTCGGACGCCGAGCTGCAGGCCCTCCTGGACCGCGGCGACCGGCTGGGGTTCCTGAAGCTGGCGGTGCGGCGGCGCAAGACCATGGTGATCTCGGGCCCGGCCGGGGCCGGCAAGACCACCCTGCTGAACGCCCTGATCAAGGAGATCGACCCCGCCGAGCGGCTGATCGTGATCGAGGACGCGCCCGAGATCCGGCTCGACCGGCAAAACGCCGTGGGCCTGATCGCGGTCAGGGGCGACCAGGGCGAGGCGCGGGTGGACGCGGACGACCTGCTGCGCGCCTGCATGCGGATGCGGCCCGACCGGGTGCTGCTGGGCGAGCTTCGCGGCTCGGAGGCCTTCACCTTCCTGCGCGCGGTCAATTCCGGCCACCCGGGATCGATCACCACCGTCCACGCCGACAGCCCCTCCGGCGCGCTGGACCAGATCGCCATGCTGGCCCTGACCTCGGGCCTGGAGCTCGGCTGGTCGCAGCTGATGACCTATGTCGAGCGGGTGATCGACGTGGTGGTGCAGATGGAGGGCTCGGGCGGCCGCCGGCGCATCGTCGACGTCCGTTTCAGCGCCCGGCCGGGGGGCTGAGGCAGGCCGATTTGTCGACGGCCCGACGAATCGGGGTTCGATGGGTAGCGTTGGGACCAGCTCTATCTAAGCCCCGCGCCAAGGCTATCGCGGGCGGCTCTTGAGGGTGACGGAGACATCTGAGTCGCCGTGCAAAACCCGAACTCCTGTCAGCGGACCCGATCGACATTTGAAGACAACGTTCCGCTCGCCCAACCAGAGGACATCACTCTCACAACTCGCGCCAGCGTCCTTGATCGTGGCAACCATCGGTGTCGTTTCGAAACCGAATACAATGAGATGTCCCGCCTGGGCCGCCATCGAATAAGCTGCCGCGCCAAAGGAGACCACAATGAGAAGCGCTCTTAGCCAAAGGCGGAGCACGCGGTTCGGCTCAAATCCGGCAAGTATTCCAAAGTATATATTTGCCCAGGAAGCTGTTATCCACACACTGTTGATGTTATATAGCGTCTTATCTACCGGAATTATGCTGAACAAGTATCCAAATATGAGCATAAGGGCGGCGATACCCGCTCTTATCGGCAATCTGAAACTCTGGACGGCCTTAAGCCAAGAGCCCAGATATAGGCCCAACAAAGAGCACAGGGAGACCAACACCACCAATGCCAGAGACGATATTCCTGACATGAGGACGTCTTGAGGTGTTGCTAGCTGGAGGAAGTTCAAACCCCAAGCTCTGAACACAAATTCATGAAAGAACGTCGTGATGCAGAAGGCGGCCGCAGCAAGGGCCGGGATTGTTTCAGCCCAGGCCTTTAGTTGCCCGCTGAGGAAGCCAGCCTGTTTGTTCGGTGAGGCAGTCTGCATTTTGCGGGTCACGAACCGCCCCTGCGCACCCTGACGCCGGGGCCCTCGCCCAGAGTCCTCATTGTCGCGACCTCGCGGGGACAACCCTGTTCGTCCCTCTCAGCTTATGCTGGTCGCGTTCAGACACTGCACCCTCGTTTGCGCTAGCAGGTATCCTAACAGATCGATTGAATCGCCGTGGACAGTCACCGGGATCCTTTGCTCAATCCTCAGCCCACGGCGCAGCCCCTTCCCCCAGGCCCGTGCTTTGCTGTTAAGTTCGCGCCTCGACGTGACGGCGGCATGAGGCGAACTTAGGCATGGGCAGGGAACCCAGGGCGGCGCGGACGGCGGCCGCCGAGGTTGAGGAACCGGCCGATCCCACCGTGTTGCTGCAGGACGCGGTGCGTCCGGTCGTGGCCGAGCCGCCGACCATCACCGTCGCGCGCGCCGACGGCAGCGTCGGGATCGACCTGCGGGCCGAGCGCGAGCGGATGCGGGTGATGGAGGAGCTGTTCAATGTCGGGATCGGGCGGGCGCCGGACAGCACCCGCTCGCTGATCGACCAGACCACCGCCACGCCCAAGGTCACCAAGGTGAAGGACGCCGCCCACCGCATGACCGACCGGCTGGCCGCCCGCGGCTTCGAGATCGTCCGCCGGGGGTGATTCCCCTCCGCTCATCCCGGCGAAAGCCGGGACCCAGGCGTTTTTGCTGAGCTGAGAGAGCGCAAGAGTTATCCACGAACCTCACGAACCACACGAACATGCCAGATCGGCCCCATTCGTGAGGTTCGTGAGGTTCGTGGTTGAAAGACCCTGGGCCCACGCTTGCGCGGGGATGAGCGGTGGATGTGGGCCTAGAGCGGGCTGAGATCGCGCTGAATCATCAACCCCGCTCATCCCGGCGGAGGCCGGGATCCAGGACAAGTAACGCCGACGTGGTCCACGATCCGCGGCCGCGCCGTCGCGCTCTATCCTGAACGGATCGGCGCCGATCTGTCCTG
>DATCFQ010000532.1:0-13709 GCA_036509495.1 Caulobacteraceae bacterium | reverse complement strand
GCGGCGTCGGGGGCCGGGTCGAACCACATCACCTTGATCAGGCGCAGATAATAGAAGGCCGCCACCACGCTGGAGACCAGCCCGACAACCGCGACCCAGCTGTAGCCGGCGGAGATGATGGCGCGGAACACGAACACCTTGGCCCAGAACCCGGAGAACGGCGGAAAGCCGATGGCGGACAAGGCAAAGGCGGTCATGGCCAGCGCCATGCCCGGCCGCTCGCGCATCAGGCCGGCCATGTCGTCCATGGTCTCCATCGGCCGCCCATCGCGGCTGAGCGCGGTCAGGCAGGCGAAGAAGCCGGTCACGTCGATCATGTAGAGGACCATGAAGACCAGCATGGCCTGGACGCCCTCATGGGTGCCGGCCGACAGGCCGACCAGCGCGTAGCCGACATTGGCGATCGAGGAATAGGCCCACAGGCGCTTCAAATTGCTCTGAGCCAGGCCCGCGAACGCGCCCCAGAGCATGGAGATCACCGCGAGGGCGATCACCACCTGGCGCCATTGCTCGGTGGCGCCCGGGAAGGCGATCAGCAGGGCGCGGGCGATCAGCACCATGCCGGCCAGCTTCGGGGCGGCGGTGAAGAAGGCCACGATCGGGGTCGGCGCGCCCTCGTAGACGTCTGGCGTCCACATGTGGAATGGCGCGGCGGAGACCTTGAAGGCCAAACCGCAGAGCAGGAACACCAGGCCGAACAGCACGCCGGTGTTGGCCCCCGCATGGACCGTGCGGGCGATGTCGACGAAGTGGGTCGAGCCGGCGAAGCCATAGATCAGCGAGGCGCCGTAGAGCAGGATCCCAGAGGACAGCGCGCCCAGCACGAAATACTTCAGGCCGGCCTCCGAGGCCTTGGCGTCGTTGCGGCGGATGGCGGCCAGGACGTACTGGGCCAGCGATTGCAGCTCGATGCCAATGTAGAGCGAGATCAGATCGCCCGAGGCGGCCATCATGCCCATGCCGACGGCGGCCAGGAGCACCAGCACCGGGAACTCGAACTTGGCGTCGCCCCGCGCCGCCATCCAGCGGTCGCCGAGCAGCACGCCCACCGCGCTCATGGCGTAGATGGCCGCGCGGCTGAAGGACGAGAAGCTGTCGGCGACAAAGCCGCCGCCGAAGGCGGTCCCATGCGGGCCCACGGCCGCCAGCACCGCGGCGCCCAGCAGGCTGAGCCCGGCCAGGACGGCGACCAGGGACGTCGACTTCTGGCCGCCGATCGCCCCGACCATCAGGAGCGCCAACGCTGCGATGGAGAGCAGAATCTCCGGGGCGGCCAGGCTGAGAACGCCGTCGAGCATCATTCCTCCTAGCCCCCGATCGCAGCGCGATAGGCGGCCGAAAGCGCCTCAGCCGAGGCGCCGGTGACGGCGAACACCAGCTTCGGATAGACCCCGAGCGCCAGGGTGGCGATCAAGAGGGGCGCGAAGATCACCGTCTCGCGCCAGTTCAGATCGCCGATGGTCAGCAGCTGAGGGTTCTTGATCTCGCCGAACACCACGTTGCGGTAGAGCGTCAGGGCGTAGACGGCCGACAGGATCACGCCGCTGGTGGCGATCAGGGCGGTCCAGGTCGAGACGCCATAGACCCCGGTCAGGGTCAGGATCTCGCCGATGAAACCCGAGGTGCCGGGCAGGCCGACATTGCCCAGAGTGAAGAGCATGAAGATCGCCGCATAGTGCGGCATGCGGTTCACCACCCCGCCGTAGAAGGCGATCTCGCGGGTGTGCATGCGGTCGTAGACGACGCCGACGCAGAGGAAGAGCGCGCCACTGATCACCCCGTGGCTCAGCATCTGGAAGACGGCGCCCTGCACCCCGTAGGGATTGCCCGAGAAGATGCCCATGGTGACGAAGCCCATGTGGGCCACCGACGAATAGGCGATCAGCTTCTTCATGTCGGTCTGCCGGAACGCCACCAGCGAGGTGTAGACGATGGCGATCGCCGACAGGGCGAAGATCAGGGGCGTGAAATAGGCGCTGGCGTTGGGGAACATCGGCAGCGAGAAGCGCAGGAAGCCGTACCCGCCCATCTTCAGGAGGATCCCGGCCAGGATCACCGAGCCGGCGGTCGGCGCCTCGACGTGGGCGTCGGGCAGCCAGGTGTGGACCGGCCACATCGGCATCTTCACCGCGAAGGAGGCGAAGAAGGCGAGCCAGAGGGGTATCTGGGCCGCCATCGGGAACTTGTAGTGCATCAGTTCCGGGATCGAGGTCGTGCCGGCCGTGCCCCACATGTAGAGGATGGCCGCCAGCATCAGCACCGAACCCAAGAGGGTGTAGAGGAAGAACTTGTAGGCCGCGTAGACCCGCCGCTTGCCGCCCCACACGCCGATGATCAGGAACATCGGGATCAGGCCGCCTTCGAAGAACAGGTAGAAGGCGACGATATCCAGGGCGCAGAACACCCCGATCATCAGGGTCTCTAGCACCAGGAAACAGACCAGGTATTCGAGCATGCGGTTCTGGATCGAGCGCCAGCTGGCGACGATGCAGAGCGGCATCAGAAAGGCGGTCAAGAGCACGAACAGCACCGATATGCCGTCCACGCCCATCCGGTAGTGCAGGCCCGCGAACCACTTGGCGTCTTCGAGGAACTGGAAGCCGGTCTGGCTGGTGTCGAACCCCGCGACCATCAGGATCGACAGCGCCAGGGTCGCCAGGGTGGCGGCGAGCGCGATCCATTTGGCCGCTTCGTCGCGCTGGCCATTGCCGCCGCCGCCCAGGCGCAGCAGCAGGATGGCGGCCACGCCGATCATCGGCGTGAAGGTGATCAGAGAGAGAAGCCCGGTCATCCGATCAGCCCCACGCGTAGAGGGCCCAGGCCAGCAGGCCCGCGACACCCAGGAGCATGACGAAGGCGTAGTGATAGAGGTAGCCGGTCTGGATCCGGCCCACGCCGCGGCCGGTCAGGTAGGACAGGGCCGAGACCCCATCGGGGCCCAGGCCGTCGATGATCTTCTGGTCCCCGCCCTTCCAGAACAGGTCCCCGAGCCGCTTGACGCCTTTGACGAAGACCAGGTCGTAGAGCTCGTCGAAGTACCACTTGTTGTAGAGGAAGCGCCAAAGCGGGCCCTCGCGGGCGGCGATCCTGGCGCCCAGGCCCTCGTGCAGGACGTAGACCCACCAGGCGGCGAGGAAGCCCACGGCGGTGAGCGTCAGCGGGGCCCAGGCCAGCCAGGTCGGGATGTCGCGGATCTGGTCGAGCACGTGGTTGGTCGCGCCGGTGGCGATCGCGCCCTTCCAGAACGCCCCCCGCTCAGGGCCGACGAAATGCTCGGCGAAGAGGGCCCCGGCGAACACCGCCCCGACCGCGAGGGCCAGCAGCGGGATCAGCATCACCCAGCCGGATTCGCGCGGCTCGAGGGGGCCGTGGCCGTGATCGTGGTCAGGCTCGGAATGGGTCTCGATCTGGGCGGCCGAGGCATGGTCGTCATGCCCGTGCGCCGCGGCGCCATGGCCGTCATGGCCCCACTTGGCGTGGCCGTGGAAGGTCATGAACACCAGCCGCCAGGAGTAGAACGAGGTCAGGCCGGCGGCCAGCAGGCCGGAGATGAAGGCGAAGGCGGCGATCGGATTGGTCCGGCCCGCGACATAGGCCGCGTTGATGATCGCATCCTTGGAATAGAAGCCGGCGAAACCGAGATCGAGGCCCGGGATGCCGACGCCGGTGATCGCCAGGGTGCCGATCAGCATCACCCCATAGGTGATCGGGATCCGCCGCCACAGGCCGCCCATCGAGCGCATGTCCTGCTCGTGGTGCATGGCGACGATGACGCTGCCCGCGCCCAGGAACAGCAGCGCCTTGAAGAAGGCGTGGGTGAACAGGTGGAACATCGAGGCCTGGTAGGCCCCCGCGCCGGCGGCGAAGAACATGTAGCCGAGCTGCGAGCAGGTCGAATAGGCGATCACCCGCTTGATGTCGTTCTGGGCCAGACCGATCGTGGCGGCGAACAGGGCGGTGATGGCGCCGATGAGGCAGACGACCGCCTTGGCGAACGGCGCCAGCTCGTAGAGCGGCGAGAGCAGGCAGACCATATAGACGCCGGCGGTGACCATGGTCGCGGCATGGATCAGGGCCGAGACCGGCGTCGGACCCTCCATGGCGTCGGGCAGCCAGGTGTGCAGGAGGAACTGCGCCGACTTGCCCATGGCCCCGATGAACAGCAGCAAGCCCGCCAGATCGAGGGCGCTGAAGTCCCAGCCGGCGAAATGCCAGGTGGCGTTGGCGTGGCTGGCCAGCATCGGGAACAGCTCGGCGAACCGGATTGTGTGGAACATCCAGAACACCGTCATGATGCCGAGCGCGAAGCCGAAGTCGCCGACCCGGTTGACCACGAAGGCCTTGATCGCCGCGGCGTTGGCGGTCGGCTTCTTGAACCAGAATCCGATCAGCAGATAGGAGGCGACGCCCACCCCTTCCCAGCCGAAGAACAGCTGCATGAAGTCCGCTGCCGTCACCAGCGCCAGCATGGCGAAGGTGAAGAACGACAGGTAGGCGAAGAAGCGGGGCTTGGAGTCGTCGTCCTCCATGTAGCCCCAGCTGTAGAGGTGCACGAGGGCCGACACCGAGGTCACCACCACCAGCATCACCGACGACAGGCTGTCGATGCGCACCGACCAGTCGGACTTGAAGTCGCCGACCTGGATGAACTGCATGATGTGGGCGATGAAGTGCGGCCAGCCGCCGAAGATCTCCTGGTAGAAGACCGTCCAGCCCAGGGCGCAGGAGATGAACAGCAGCCCCGTGGTCACCGCCATCGAGGGCACGTTGCCGATGCGGCGGCCGAACAGGCCGGCGATGGCCGCCCCGATCAGCGGCAGCAGCACCAGGGTGATGACGAGGAGCTGGGAAGTCATCCTTCCCCTCCGCTCATCACGGCGAAGGCCGGGGCCCAGGACAGGTCAGCGCTGGCGACGCCGCAGGAGACAAATTGGCGGCGACCGCCGCTCTTCATGAACCAGCCACGGAGTCTCCGTTCCTGGGTCCCGGCCTTCGCCGGGATGAGCGGGGTTTGAGAAGGGCGCACGCGCATCCTCAGCCCTTCATCATCGAGACGTCGTCCACGGCGATGTCGCCGCGGTTGCGGAAGAAGGTGACCAGGATGGCCAGGCCGACGGCGGCCTCGGCCGCGGCGACGGTCAGCACGAACAGGGCGAAGATCTGCCCGGTGACCTGGTGCAGATAAACCGAGAAAGCCACCAGGTTGATGTTCACCGCCAACAGGATCAGCTCGATCGACATCAGGATGACGATCACGTTCTTGCGGTTGATGAAGATGCCGAAGACCCCGATGGTGAACAGGATCGCCGCGACCGTCAGATAGGACGTCAGGCCGACGCTCATTCCGGCGCCCCTTCCCCACTCTTGATTTGCACCACGTCCATGCCGCTGCCGCGGTTGCGGCCGACCTGGCGCGAGACGCTCTGGCGGCGCACGTGCGGCCGGTGATGCAGGGTCAGGACGATGGCCCCGATCATGGCGATCAGCAGCACCAGGCCCGCCGCCTCGAAGAAATAGACATACTGGGTGTAGAGCACCCGGCCGATCGCCTCGGCGTTGGTGAAGCCGGCGGTCGAAGCCATGGGCACGGTCTGGCCGCCGGCCGCGCCGCGCGTGGCCACGGCCGCGGAGACCACGATCATCTCGAACAGCAGCAGCGCGGCGACCACCAGGCCGAAGGGCATGTAGCGCGCGAAGCCCTGGCGGAACTGGGCGAAATCCACGTCCAGCATCATCACCACGAACAGGAACAGCACCGCGACGGCGCCGACGTAGACCACCACCAGCAGCATGGCGAGGAACTCCGCGCCCATCAGCACGAAGAGGCCGGCCGCCGAGAAGAAGGTGAGGATCAGGAACAGGACCGAGTGGACCGGATTGCGGGCGGAAATGACCAGGGCCGCCGCCGCGATGCTGACCACCGCCAGCACACCAAATGCGACCGCCTGCAGGTCCACTCGCTACCCCTCTTCCAACAAAAACCGGGAAGCTCACGCCCCCCGGATGAATCGCCGCGCCGTCTTAGCGATAGGGCGCGTCGAGTTCCAGGTTCTTCGCGATCTCGCGCTCCCAGCGGTCGCCGTTGGCGATCAGCCGGGCCTTGTCGTAGAGCAGCTCCTCGCGGGTCTCCACGGCGAATTCGAAGTTCGGTCCCTCGACGATGGCGTCCACCGGGCAGGCCTCCTGGCACAGGCCGCAGTAGATGCATTTGACCATGTCGATGTCGTAGCGCGTCGTGCGCCGCGAGCCGTCGTCACGCGGTTCCGCCTCGATGGTGATGGCCTGGGCCGGGCAGATCGCCTCGCACAGCTTGCAGGCGATGCAGCGCTCCTCGCCGTTGGGATAGCGGCGCAGGGCGTGCTCGCCCCGGAAACGCGGCGACAGCGGGCCCTTCTCGAACGGGTAGTTCACCGTCTTCTTGGGTTGCAGCATGAATTTGAACGCCAGGCCCATGGCCACGGCGAAGTCCATCAGCACCGCGCCCTTGGCGGCCTGGCTGATGCGGGCGGTAAAGGACATCAGGACGGTGCTCCTTGAGCGGGGCCGAACACCCGCCAGGCGGCGATCAGGGCGACCGCCACCAGCGTGGTGGGCAGGAAGATCTTCCAGCCCAGCCGCATCAGCTGGTCGTAGCGGTAGCGGGGGACGATGGCGCGGACCATGGCGAACATGAGGAAGACGACCAGCGCCTTGATCACCAGCCACAGCAGGCCGAACAGGCTGGCCACGGTCGCGGGCCAGGCCGCCAGGAACGGGGTCGGGAACGGCGCCTGCCAGCCTCCGAAGAACAGGACCGAGATCAGGCAGCACATCAGCATGATGTTCAGCGTCTCGGCCAGGTAGAACATCATGTAGGGGCTGGAGGAGTATTCGACCTGATAGCCGGCCACGAGTTCGGACTCCGCTTCCGGCAGGTCGAAGGGCGGGCGGTTGGTCTCGGCCAGAGCCGAGACGAAGAAGACCACCGACATCGGGATCATCACCAGGGCCATCGGCAGGTTGCGAAGGCCGCCGCCACCGAGGACGTTCCAGTTCCAGAAGCCACCGGCCTGCTTCTCGACGATGGTCTGCAGGTTCATGCTGCCCGACAGCAGGATCACGGTGATCAGCACGAAGCCGATCGAGACCTCGTAGCTGACCATCTGGGCCGCCGAGCGCAGGCTGCCGAGGAAGGGGTACTTCGAGTTCGAGGCCCAGCCTCCCATGATGATGCCGTAGACCCCGAGGGAGGAGACCGCGAGCAGGTAGAGCACCCCGACATTGATGTTCGACACCACCCAGCCCGGCCCGAACGGGATCGCCGCCCAGGCCCCGAGGGCCAGGATCACGCTCAACACCGGCGCCATGAGGAAAACGAGCTTGTCGGCGCCGTCCGGGATGACGATTTCCTTCAGGATGAACTTCAGGAGGTCGGCGAAGGACTGCAAAAGGCCGAACGGGCCGACCACATTGGGCCCCTTGCGCCATTGCACGCTGGCGAAAATCTTGCGGTCGCCATAGATCACGAAGGCCGAGGTCAGCAGCAGGCACAGGACCACGAGCACGATCTGCGCCACGGTGATCAGCGTCCAGCCGGCCGGAGTGGACCAGAAAGCCATGCCCTAGCTCCCTACTCGGCCGCAGCCAGCCGGCCGCGGCTCTCGGCGGCCGCCGCCGAGCACTCGGCCATGGTCACGCTGGCCCGCGCGATCGGATTGGTCTGATAGAAGTCGGCCGTCCGGCTGGCGAACGGCGCATCGCCGAGCTTGCCGGCCTTGCCGAGCTTGGCAAGGTCGAAGCCCTTGGCGGTCGCGGCGCCCGGGGCATAGTCGATCTGGCCGAAGGTCGGATGGTCGGCGAACAGCCTGGCGCGCAGCGCGTCCAGCGAATCATAGGGCAGCTTGGCCCCGACCCGCTCGGACAGCGCCCGCAGCACCGCCCAGTCCTCGCGCGCCTCGCCCTTGGGGAAGACCACGCGGCTGGCCAGCTGCGCCCGGCCTTCGGTGTTCACGTAGAGGCCCGGCTTCTCGGTATAGGCGGCGCCCGGCAGGACCACGTCGGCCCGGTGCGCGCCGCGGTCGCCGTGGCTGCCCAGATAGACCACGAAGGCGTCGGTCTCGGAGAGGTCGATCTCATCGGCGCCGAGCAGGAACAGGACGTCGAGCGCGCCCTTCCTGACCATGGCCGGGGCTGCGAGGCCGCCCTTGCCGGGGACAAAGCCCATGTCCAGCCCGCCCACCCGCCCGGCGGCGGTGTGCAGCACGTTGAAGCCGTTCCAGCCGTCGCGGATCAGGTTGAACTTCGCCGCGACCTTGGCGGCTGAGGCCAGCACCGCGGCACCATCGGGCCGGCCCAGGGCGCCGGCGCCCACGATGATCATCGGATTTGAGGCGCCCTTCAGCGCTTCGGCGAATCCGCCCTTGCCCTCTGCCAATTCGGCCAGGGAGCCGGGGCCGGCGCCCAGATAGTCGTAGCTGTAGGTCAGGTCGGCGCGCTCGCCGATCACGCCGACGCGCAGCTTGCCGGCGTACCAGCGCTTGCGCAGCCGGGTGTTGATCAGCGGAGCTTCGAGGCGCGGATTGGCCCCGACGATGAGCACCACGTCGGCCTCGTCGATGCCGCGGATGGTGGTGTTGAACAGCCAGCCCTCGCGGGCGCCGCCGCCGAGCGCGGATCCGTCCTGGCGGCAGTCGAGGCTCGTGACCCCCAGGCCGGTGAACAGGTCCAGCGCCGCCTTCATCGATTCGGCGTCCTGCAGATCGCCGGCGATCACCCCGATGCGCTCCGTGGAGGCTTTCTCGAGCCTGGCCGCCACCGCCTGGAAGGCTTCCGGCCAGGTCGCCGGCTTCAGCGCCTTCTTCTCGCGCACGAAGGGCTGGTCCAGGCGCTGGCGCATCAGGCCGTCGACGGCGTAGCGGGTCTTGTCGGAGATCCACTCCTCGTTGATGTCGTCGTTCACGCGGGGAAGGATCCGCATCACTTCCGGCCCGCGCGAGTCGGCGCGGACGTTGGAGCCGACGGCATCCATCACATCGATGGTCTCGGTCTTCTTCAGCTCCCAGGGGCGATAGTGGAAAGCCCAGGGCTTGTGGGTCAGGGCGCCCACCGGGCAGAGGTCGACAACGTTGCCGGACACCTCGGACGCCACCGCCTTCTCCAGATAGGTGGTGATCTCCATGTCCTCGCCGCGGCCGATGGCCCCGATCTCCGACACCCCGGCCACCTCGCTGATGAAGCGGATGCAGCGCGTGCACTGGATGCAGCGCGTCATCACCGTCTTGATCAGAGGCCCCATGTATTTCTCTTCGACCGCCCGCTTGTTCTCGGCGTAGCGGGAATCGTCGCGGCCATAGCCGAGGGTCTCGTCCTGCAGGTCGCACTCGCCGCCCTGGTCGCAGATCGGGCAGTCGAGCGGATGGTTGATCAGCAGGAATTCGAGCACGCCCTCGCGGGCCTTCTTCACCATCGGGGTGTTGGTGAAGATCTCCATGTTCTCGGCGGCCGGCAGGGCGCAGGAGGCCTGGGGCTTGGGCGGCCCCGGCTTCACCTCGACCAGGCACATGCGGCAGTTGCCGGCGATCGACAGGCGCTCATGGTAGCAGAAGCGGGGGATCTCTTCGCCCGCCCGCTCGGCCACCTGCAGGACGGTCATGCCGGGCTCGAACTCGACCGGCGCCCCGTTCACCTTCGCCATAGGCATTGATCAGACGTCCTCACGCGAGCCGGCGCCCAGCGGGCGGTTGGTGGAACATTTGGCGCTGAGGTTCAAGAGGGTCAGTCGCGCGGCGACACCATCACGATATCCTCGCCGGCCTCCAGGCTCGCGCTCGCGTCGATCCACACCTCTCCGAGGCGTTTCAGGAGCACTCTGTTGGAGACATTGCCCAAGCGAATCCACAGCACTTGGATCGGGCCGGCATCCACACCGAAGGACCGATAGTCATCGTCCTTCGTGACCACGACGGCGCCCGTAGCTGCCGCATGTTGAGCGACCTGAGCGTCGCTCATGCCCATGAGGCCAACGTCATAGACATGCTCTGCCTCATGACCCCGCGCAACCAACCAGCGCGCCAAAGCGGGCGCGAGTTGTTCGTCAACGAGGAATTTCACTCGGCCGCCAGCACGACCGGGTGGGACACTTGGCTCGCCGCATAGTTCAGGGCGGCGGGAATGTCCTGGGGCTCAAGATAAGGATAGTCCGTGAGAATCTCATCTATTGGGACGCCATTGGCGAGCAGGCCCAGAAGATCGCTCACGGGAAACCGCAAACCCCGAATGCAGGGCTTTCCGCCAAGCTTACCCGGCTCAGCCGTGATCCTCGGTGCGATATACATGACCCTAGACTAGCACGGTGTGCCTCGAGCGGCGAGCCGAACGCCTATTCCGCCGGTTCCAGGGTCGCGCCCTGGACGTGCGGACGTCGCGCGCGATAGCTGGTGATCCGCTCCTCGACCTCGTGGCGGAAATGGCGGAACAGGCCCTGGATCGGCCAGGCGGCGGCGTCGCCGAGGCCGCAGATGGTGTGGCCCTCGACCTGGCTGGCGACGTCGAGCAAAAGGTCGATCTCGCGCATCTCGGCCTCGCCCGAGGCCATGCGCTCCATCACCCGCCACATCCAGCCGGTGCCCTCGCGGCAGGGCGTGCACTGGCCGCAGCTCTCGTGTTTGTAGAAGTAGCTGAGCCGGCCGATGGCGCGGATCAGGTCGGTGGACTTGTCCATGACGATGACCGCCGCGGTGCCCAGGCCCGACTTCAGGTCCTTGAGGGCGTCGAAATCCATCAGCACCGTCTCGCACTGCTCGGCCGTGATCAGCGGCGTGGACGAGCCGCCGGGGATCACCGCCTTGAGGTTGCCCCAGCCGCCGCGGACGCCGCCGCAGTGGGTCTCGAGCAGGTCCTTCAGCGAGATCGACATGGCCTCTTCGACATTGCAGGGCTCGTTCACGTGCCCCGAGACGCAGAACAGCTTGGTGCCGGTGTTGTTGGGCCGGCCGAACTGCGAAAACCAGCCTGCGCCGCGGCGCAGGATGGTGCCCACGACTGCGATGGACTCGACGTTGTTGACCGTGGTCGGGCAGCCGTAGATGCCGGCCCCGGCCGGGAACGGCGGCTTCAGCCGCGGCTGGCCCTTCTTGCCCTCGAAGCTCTCCATCAGGGCGGTCTCGTCGCCGCAGATGTAGGCGCCGCCGCCGTGGTGGATGAAGACGTCGAAGTCCCAGCCGTTCTTGTTGTCCTTGCCGATCAGCTTGGCCTCGTAGGCCTGCTTGACCGCCGCCTCGAGCACCTCGCGCTCGCGGATGTATTCGCCGCGGATGTAGATGTAGCAGGTGTGGGCCAGCATCGCCCGGCTGGCGATCATCGCCCCCTCGATCAGGAGGTGCGGATCGTGGCGCAGCACCTCGCGGTCCTTGCAGGTGCCGGGCTCGGACTCGTCGGCGTTGATCAAGAGATAGTGCGGCCGGCCGGGACGCACCTCCTTGGGCATGAAGGTCCACTTCAGGCCGGTGGCGAAGCCCGCGCCGCCGCGGCCGCGAAGGCCCGAGGCCTTCATCTGCTCGCAGATCCAGTCCTTGCCGAGCGCGATGATGTCGGCGGTTCCGTTCCACGCCCCGCGTTTCTTCGCCCCCTCCAGCCCCCAGTCGTGCAGGCCGTAGAGATTGAGGAAGATGCGGTCCTTGTCTTCGAGGATGCCGGGCATGCTCTTAGCGCTCCGGATCGAAGGGGTGGGCGCGGACGTATTCGGTCCGCCGCACCATCACATAGAAGAACAGCGCCCAGCCAAGGCCGACGGCGGCCATGGCCCAATGAGCCACGGCCGAGCCGGGCCCCGGCCCGCGCAGGGCGGCCCAGAGGAAGGTCGCCATCCCCAGCAGCAGGGCCATCCAGCCGACGCGGCGGGCGCGCAGGGCGACCGAGCGGATCTCCGCCACATAGGCGGCGCGCCGGATCATGAACACCAGGTCGTCGGTCAGATCGCCGATGTCCTTGAGGGCGCTCCTCATGCCCCAGGGACGGATGCGCAGGCCCGCCGGCTCGACCTTCATTGCGCGGTCTCCGGCTGCGGCTGGTTGGGCAGCTTGATCTTCTTGCCGAGCGAACCGTCGTAGAGTTTCGGGTCCAGCAGGGTCTTGGCGCCCTCGGCCGGAGCCGAGCCCTGGCGGCCGGCGTAGGAGCCGGGCTCGGGCGACTTGCCGGCGCGGAAGTCCTCGATGATCTGGCCAAGGCTCTCCGGCGTCAGGTCCTCATAGTAGTAGTCGTTGATCTGGGCCATCGGCGCATTGCAGCAGGCGCCCAGGCACTCGACCTCCTGCCAGGTGAAGAGGCCGTCCCTGGAGAGGTGGTCCTTGGCGCCGATGGTCTCGGCGCAGAGTTTCATCAACTCATTGGCGCCCCTGAGCATGCAGGGGGTGGTGCCGCAGACCTGGATCAGGGCGGCCTTACCGACCGGCTCCAGCTGGAACATCGTATAGAAGGTGGCGCATTCCAGCACCCGGATCACCGGCATCGCCAGCATCTCGGCCACCAGCCGGATCGCCGGCTCGGGCAGCCAGCCCTCCTGCTTCTGGGCCAGCCAGAGCAGCGGCACGCAGGCGGACGGCTGACGCCCCTCGGGATATTTGGCGATCCACCACTTGGCGGTCTCCAGCATCTCGGGGGTAAAGGTGAAGGAGGCCGGTTGCTCCTTGGCGAGACGGCGTACGCTCAACGGTCGATCTCCCCGAACACGATATCCAGCGAGCCCAGGATGGCGGAGACGTCGGCCAGCATGTGGCCGCGGTTCATCCAGTCCATCGCCGCCAGGTGCGGGAATCCCGGCGCCCGGATCTTGCAGCGGTAGGGCTTGTTGGTTCCGTCGGCGACCAGATAGACGCCGAACTCGCCCTTGGGGGCCTCGGTGCAGGCATAGACCTCGCCCGCCGGCACGTGGAAGCCCTCGGTGTAGAGCTTGAAGTGGTGGATCAGCGCTTCCATCGAGCGCTTCATGTCGGCCCGGCGCGGCGGCGCGGCCTTGCCGTCGTCGGTCATCACCGGCCCTGGGTTTTTGCCAAGCAGATCAATGCATTGCTTCATGATCCGCACCGACTGGCGCATCTCTTCCATGCGGCAGAGATAGCGGTCGTAGCAGTCGCCGTTCTTGCCGAGCGGGATGTCGAACTCCAGCTCGTCGTAGATCTCGTAGGGCTGGTTGCGGCGCAGGTCCCAGGGGACGCCCGAGCCGCGGATCATCACGCCCGAGAAGCCCCAGACATAGGCCTCTTCCCTGGTCACCACGCCGATGTCGACGTTGCGCTGCTTGAAGATGCGGTTGTTGGTGATCAGCCCCTCGATGTCGTCGAGCACGGCGGGGAAGGCGTCGCACCACGTGTCGATGTCGGCGATCAGCTCGGGCGGCAGATCCTGGTGCACCCCGCCGGGGCGGATGTAGTTGGCGTGCAGACGAGCGCCGGTGGCGCGCTCGTAGAAGATCATCAGCTTCTCGCGCTCCTCGAAGCCCCAGAGCGGCGGCGTCAGGGCGCCGACGTCCATGGCCTGCGTCGTGACATTGAGAATATGCGACAGAATGCGGCCGATTTCCGAGAACAGGACGCGGATATATTGCGCGCGCTTGGGCACATCTAGGTCAAGTAGCTTTTCGATGGCCAGCACGAAGGCGTGCTCCTGATTCATCGGCGCGACGTAATCGAGGCGGTCGAAATAGGGCACGTTTTGCAGGTAGGTGCGCGCTTCCA
>DATCFQ010000531.1:0-4614 GCA_036509495.1 Caulobacteraceae bacterium | reverse complement strand
CACCGCCAAGAGCCTCAGCCTCGGCGCCAAGGGCCAGCTCACCTTCGCCGTCGATCCGGTGAACCACGCCGTCACCAACTTCGTGGTCTCGGGCCCGGTCAATCTCGCCACCGGCGGCACGCTCAGCGTGAAGCTGCTGTCGCTGATCAACACCCCGGAGAGCTTCGCCGTCATCCAGACTGCGCCGGGCGCCCTGACGGTCGGCTCGACCAGCACCCTGACGGCCAATACGCCCTATCTGTTCGTCGCCCAGTTCACCCCCGATACGGCGGCCGGGACGGTGACCCTGGACGTGCGCCGCCGCACCGCAGCGGAAGCCGGACTGAACCCCGGCGAGACCGCCGCCTGGGATCCGGTCTACCAGAACCTGGCCCTCAATAGCGGCATCGAGCGCGCCTTCCTGGCCCAGAACGACGCGGCCGGCTACCGCAGCATGCTGAACCAGATCCTGCCCGACTACGCCGGCGGGGTGTTCCGAGCCCTGTCCTGGGCCAACGAGCAGGAAGGCGTCGCCGCCGGCGACTCGCCTCTGGGCGAGAAGGCCCAGGGTCCGACCCGCGCCTGGAGCCAGGAGATCGTCCTGGACGAAACCAAGAACACCGCCCAGACCGAGCCCTACCATATCCTGGGGGTGGGCGTGGTCGCCGGCCTCGAGAGCGTCAGCCCCAAGGGCGACGCCATCGGGATGAAGATCGGCTTCGTCACCGCCAACATCAACAATCCAGACGCCCCCGGCGACAATCTGCTGGGCGTGTCGGAACTCAACGGCGGGGTCTATTGGCGCGGGAACCTCGGCGCCCTGCAGGCCGACGCCCAGCTCGGCGCCGGCTTCATCTGGGCCAACGACCGGCGCGAGTTCCTCTACAGCGACACCATCGGCGTGGTGCACGCCACCGCCCTGTCGAACTGGAACGGCTACACCCTCTCGGGCCGCTTCGGCCTGCAATACACCGCCACCATGGGGGCCTTCTTCCTGGAGCCCCGGGTGCACGTCGACTATTTCCGCCTGCACCAGTCCGGCTATTCCGAGCACGGCGGCGGAAACGGCTTCGACATGCAGGTGGACGCCCGCAACGGCGACATCCTCAGCGTCACCAGTTCGCTCATCGCCGGCATGACCTTCGGCACCACCGGCTTCCGCTGGCGGCCCCAGATCGAGGCCGGTTACCGCAGCGTGCTGTCGGGCACGGCGGGCAGCACCACCACCCAGTTCATCGGCGGGACCGATCCCTTCACCCTGGCCGCCGAGACGGTGCGGATGAACTCCGCCATCGGCCGGGTCGGCCTGCGGATCTATTCCGATTATGTCGATGTGCTGCTGGACGGCGGCGTGGCGAAGAGCACCGACTACACCGACCTCGACGTCCACCTGACCGCCCGCACCATCTTCTGACCCGGCCGCCGCGCGGCCGACGGCAGCTCGACCCCGGCCGCCTGCGTCGAATAGACCCGTGGCGGTGGATCGGCGTTCTGGACTCATTGTCGGCGGGTCCTGGGGACAGCGTCATGGCTACCGCCTCCTCGCCGTCATCGATGATCGCGGCCGGCGCCTTCAATCCTGAACTCCAGGGCGAGGGGGCCGAGCGTCCGGCGGTCGAGCGCCGCGGGCTGCGGCTGGAGACCATCACCCTGGTCCGCTGGCTCAGCGTGGCCGGCCAGATGCTGGTCCTGCTGTTCATCGCCCTGTTCCTGGGATTCCGGCCGCGGCCGGTGCTCTGGTCGGCCCTGGTGGGCGTCAGCGCCGCGGTGAACCTCGGCATGTCCCTGGTCGGACGACGCAGCCGGCTGGCGTCGGACACCGAGGCGGTGGTGCAGCTGGGCTTCGACGTGCTGCAGCTGGCGGCGGTGCTGTTCTTCACCGGCGGGGTGGCCAATCCCTTCGCCCTGCTGCTGATCGCGCCGGCGACGCTCGCCGCCTCCAGCCTGCCTCGCCGGCACGCGGCCCTGGTGGCGGTGATGGCCATCGCCGCCGCCGCCGTGCTGGCCTTCTGGAGCTGGCCCCTGCCTCTGCCCGGCGGACGCGCCTTCCAGGCGCCGCTGGGTTATCGACTCGCCGCCGCCGCCGCCGTGGCCGCCGGCGTGGCCTTCACCGCCGGCTACGCCTTCCTGGCGGCGCTGCAGTCGGCGCGCATGGAGCTGGCCCTGCACGTCACCCAGGCGGTGCTGGCGCGCGAGCAGCGGCTATCGGCCCTGGGCGGCCTGGCCGCAGCGGCGGCGCACGAGCTCGGCACCCCGCTCGCCACCATCTCGGTGGTGGCCAAGGAGCTGGCCCGCGAGGGGCCCGACAGCGTGCGCGAGGACGCGCGCCTGCTGCTCTCCCAGACCGAGCGCTGCCGCGAGATCCTGCGCCGGCTGACCGAGGCGCCCGAGGCCGAGGACGCCGTGCACGCGCGCATGAGCCTGCTGCAGCTGCTGAACGAGGTGATCGATCCGCATCTGGAGGCCCCGGTCCGGGTCGAGGCGGTGGTCACCGGCGCGCCAGGCGTCGAGGCTCCTTACATCCGCCGGATGCCCGAGGTGCTGCGGGCCATGACCTCGCTGGTCGACAACGCCGTCGATTTCGCCGCTTCGGACGTCTTGATCACCGCCCGCTTCGACCAGGACACCGTATCGGTGGAGGTGCGCGACGACGGCCCCGGCTTCGCCGCCGACGTGCTGGGAAAGCTCGGCCAGCCCTACATCACCAGCCGGCCGTCCGGCGAAGGCTCGCGCTCGCAACACAGCGGCATGGGGCTGGGGTTCTTCATCGCCAAGACCTTGCTCGAACGGACCGGAGCACGGATCGAATTCCGCAACGGCAAGGGCGGCGGCGCCATCGTCGCGGCGCGCTGGCCCCGCGAAAAGGTCGAAGCGCCCGATCAGCCCTTCTGACGAGGCTTGCCCGGCGCGATACAAAAAGCGACATTATGCCGCATCATGCGTTTAGCTAGGCCGGCCCTGCGTCAGGGGCCTTCTACCGCGGGTATGTGAGCATGAGCGATGTTTCGGCCACGATCGGCGATCTTCCCGACCGCAGCTTGCTTCTTCTGGACGACGACGCGCCCCTGCGCACCCGTCTCGGACGGGCGCTGGAATCGCGCGGCTTCCAGACCGAGCTGGTGTCCAGCGTGGCCGAGGCCATCGCGGCGGTGAAAGTCCGGCCGCCCGCCTTCGCCGTGCTCGACATGCGGCTGGAGGACGGCAACGGCCTGAAGGTGGTCGAGGCGATCAATGTGGTGCGGCCCGACGCCCGGGTGGTCATGCTGACCGGCTATGGCAACATCGCCACGGCCGTGGCCGCGGTGAAGGCCGGGGCCGGGGACTATCTCTCCAAGCCCGCCGACGCCGACGACGTGGTCCGCGCCCTGCTGGCCCAACCGGGCGAGTCGCCGCCGCCGCCGGACAATCCGATGTCGGCCGACCGGGTCCGCTGGGAGCACATCCAGCGGGTGTTCGAGCTCTGCAACCACAATGTCTCGGAGACGGCGCGGCGGCTGAACATGCACCGGCGCACCCTGCAGCGGATCCTGGCCAAGCGCGCGCCGAGATAGACGGCCCCGCGCCCTCCCCCTAAGTCTCGGCCATGACGCTTTCTTCCGAGCTGCTCGCCGAGCTGGACGGCTTCCTCGTCGAGCTCAACCGCGCGTCGGCCGCGGCGATCCTGCCGTTGTTCCGCGCCGAACACGGGCTGGAGAACAAGGGCGAGAACGGCGGCTTCGATCCGGTGACCCTGGCGGATCGCGGCGCGGAGACGGCGATCCGCCGGCTGATCGCCGAACGCTATCCGGCCCATGGCGTCATCGGCGAGGAGCACGGCGAGGATCGGCCCGAGGCGGAGTTCGTCTGGGTGGTCGATCCGGTCGACGGCACCCGCGCCTTCATCTCCGGCCTGCCGGTGTGGACCACCTTGATCGCCCTGAGGTTCCAGGGCGAGCCGGTGCTGGGCTCGATCGGCCAGCCCTATATCGGCGAGCTGTTCATCGGCTCCGCCGGGAGCAGCCGGGTGATCGCCCGGGGCCGCGAGCAGGCGCTCGAGGTGAGGCCCTGCGCCCGCCTGCGGGACGCCCTGATCGCCACCACCGACCCGGAGGGCTGCTTCGACGGGGCCGAGGCCGGGGCCTGGCGGCAGGTGCGCGCCGCCGCGCGGCTGGCCCGCACCGGCTGCGACGCCTATGCCTACGCCATGGTCGCCGCCGGCCAGATGGACCTGGTGGTCGAGGCCGGGCTGAAGAGCTGGGACGTCGAGGCGGCCGTGCCGGTGATCGAGGGGGCCGGCGGCATGGTCGCCGACTGGCGCGGCGAGCGCATCGGCCGAAACGGCGGCCAGATGGCCATCGTCGGCGATCGCCGCTGCCTGGACGAGGCCCTGGTGGCGCTCAGGCGCGCGGCGAAGTGACCTTGGCGGCGAGCTGATCGAAAGCCGCGAAGACCTGATCGCGGACGCGGTCGGCCTCCATCAGGATCTCGTGGAAGGCGGCGTCGATCTCGCAGTATGAGCCTTGCGGCAGCCGCCTGGCGGCCTCGCGGTCGGCGGCGTTCAGCACCAGATGGTCGTGGGCGGCCGCGACGATGGAGACCGGGATGTCCACGGCCTCGAGCACGCCAGGCGCGGCGACGGCGGCGCCGGCCTTCAGG
>DATCFQ010000530.1:0-2172 GCA_036509495.1 Caulobacteraceae bacterium | reverse complement strand
TGGGCGTTGCGCTGGTCGCCGCGCCAGTAGGCGCCGGCCAGCTTGGTCAGCTTGAACGCCTTGCCGACGGCCTTGGTCGACGGCAGGTGCGGCCCGCGGCAGAGGTCTTTCCAGGCCCCCTGGTGATAGACCGTGATGGTGTCGCCCGCCGGCAGGCCCTCGATGATCTCGGCCTTGTACTTTTCGCCCATGGCCTGGAAGTCGGCGATGGCGGCGTCGCGGGCGACCTCCTCGCGCCGGATCGGCTCGTCGCGGTCGACGATCTCCCGCATGCGCTGCTCGATCCTGGGGAGGTCCTCCAGGCTGAACGGCTCGTTGCGGGCGAAGTCGTAATAGAAGCCGTCCTCGACATTGGGGCCGATGGTCACCTGGGTTCCGGGGAAAAGCTCCTGCACCGCCTCGGCCAGCACGTGGGCGGTATCGTGGCGGATGACGTCGAGCGCCTCGGGCGCGTCGCGGCCCAGGATCTCGATGCGGCCGCCCGCCTGGATCGGCCGTTCCAGGTCGCGAACCTGGCCGTCGAGCTTGATCAGCAGGGCGCGCTTGGCCAGGGAGGGGGCGATCGAGGCGGCGACCTCGCGGCCCGTGACACCCTCAGGGAATTGACGGCTGGAGCCGTCGGGGAAGATCAGGTCGATCATGGTCTCACACGAAGGGTTCCGCGCGGGCGTCGTCAGGACGCTTGTCGCGCGGCGGGAGCGGGTCGTATCCGGACCCGCCCCAGGGATGGCATCTGCACACGCGCCTGGCCGCCAGCCAGGAGCCGCGCCAGGGACCGTGCACGATCAGGGCCTCGGCCGCATAGTCCGAACAGGTCGGTGCGAAGCGGCATTGGCGCCCGATCCAGGGCGAGAGCGTCAGCTTGTACGCGCGATGCGCCAGGCGGACGGTTCGTTCGTAGATGTTCATGCCGGGCGCGGATGCGAACGAGGTTCGGACCTGCGGGGTATCCGCCCGCGAGGGCCCGATCAAGCCGCGCCGGCGGGGCTAGTTCGCCCGGCGTGGGCGCCCGCCAACGCCAGGCGCGCGGCCTCGGCCGCCGCTTCGAACGCGAGCAGCGTGGACGCATGGCGCGCCGGATAGTCCTTCACCACCTCGAGCGCTTTCAGCTCCACGAAACGTCCCTCGGGGGCGGGTCCGCCCGCCTTCAACATCGCGCGAAGCTGATCGCGCGCGCATTCGATTTCGTCAACCCGCGCGCCCAAGACATGCTCGCCGAGCACGGCCGCCGCCGCCTGGCCAAGGGCGCAGGCCTTCACGTCCTGGGCGAAGTCGACCACCGCCCCGTCCAGAAGCTTCAGGTCGACCACCACCCGCGAGCCGCACAGCTTGGAGACCTTCTCGGCCGAGCCGTCGGGCGCGCCCAGCCGTCCGGCCCGCGGCATGTTGGCCGCGAGCTTCAGGATCCTGGCGGAGTAAAGGTCGTCGATCATCCTGCGTTGGATGTAGGCGCTAGAGCGCCCTCGCGCCATACGGCCAAGGCGCGCGCCTTCAGCGCCTCGTTCATGGCCTCGAAGCCTTCGTACATACCCCGGCGCTGGGCCCGGGTGATGTAGCGCGCCGGGCGGCCGTACCAGTCCTCGCCATTGGCGAAGATGCAGCCTTCGGCGCTGAGCGTGTCGATCTCGAGGTAGCGCAGCCGCCTGAGCAAGCCGAAGCGCCCCGACATCCGCCAGAGGATCTGGGCGTCCGGCACCCAATCGACCACGGTGGGGGTGATCTGCGCGGGCTCCGAGCCGGGGATCTGTTCGGTGATGGCGAGCCGTCCCCCGATGGAGAGCCTGCCTTCGACCTCCGGATAGATGGGGTTCCACTCGCCCCAGCGTTCCAGGTCCGACAGCACCTGCCAGATGACATGCGCCGGCGCGGCGATACCCACCCTGTGCTCGATGCGGAATGCGGCCTTAGGCATGGGATGAACTCTGCAGTCGTGACCTTCTCCCGCAAGGGGAGAAGGGCGCTGGGGGCGGACCCGTGGTTCGCGCGGATATAGCTGAACAAGGCCAAATTCAAAGCCTCTGCATGGGGGCGGTTTATTGGGATACGTCGCCCTTCAGCCGCCACGTCGCCCCGTCGGCGTTGTCCATGACCACCACGCCCAAGGCATCGATCTCTGCGCGCAGCCGGTCGGCCTCGGGCCAGTCCTTGGCCTGGCGGGCCTCGATCCGGGCG
>DATCFQ010000529.1:0-2511 GCA_036509495.1 Caulobacteraceae bacterium | reverse complement strand
CCGACCTTTTCCAGCGCCGCCTGCACCCGCCGCTTGCGCTCGCCCGCCGGTACGCCGCGGTAGATCAGCGCCACCTCGACGTTCTCGGCGATGGAGAGGTCGTCGATCAGGTTGAAGCTCTGGAACACGAAGCCGATCTTGTCGCGGCGCAGGCGCGTCAGCTTGCCCTCGGCATAGCGGGCGACGTTCTCGCCGAAGAAGTCGTAGCGTCCGGAGGTCGGCCGATCGAGCAGGCCCAGGATGTTGAGCAAGGTCGACTTGCCGCAGCCGGACGGACCCATGATGGCGACGAACTCGCCCGGCGCGATCTGCATCGACACCCGGTCCAGGGCTCGGGTCTCCACCTCGGTGGTGCGGTAGATCTTCGAGATTTCCTCGAGCGTCAGCATGGCTCTCCCCTCGTCATCGCTTCAGATCGACGCGGTCGATCTTTTCAAGGCCCTGGTAGTCGGACGTGATCACCCGCTCGCCAGCCCTCAGGCCGCTGAGCACCTCGACCTGTTCGGAGTTGCGCCGGCCGATCTTGATGCGGCGGCGGTCGGCGTGGCCGCCGTCCGGCGCCACCACGAAGACCCAGTCCCCCCCGCTGCGCTCCAGGAAGGCGCCGGCGGGCAGCACCAGCGCCGGGCGGTCGGCGCCCAGCGACAGCTTGCCCTGCACCGCCTCGCCGGGCAGCAGGCCCTGGGGCTGGGCGCCCTGGAAGCTGAGATCGACGTTGAAGACGCCGCCCTTCACCTGCGGATAGATGCGCTCGACCTTCAGGTTCAGGGTGCGGCCATCCAGATCGATCTGGGCCGTCTGCCCCTGCGCCACTCGGCCGAGGTAGTACTCGTCGACCTGGGCTGAGATCTTGAAGCCGGAGTCCATGGTGATCTCGCCCAGGCGATCGCCACGATTGCGGTTCTCGCCGATCTGCAGGTCCATGGCGGTGAGGCGGCCGGCCACCGGCGCCTTGACGGTCAGGTCGTCCAGCGTGGTGCGGGTGATCTGCAGGCTCTTCTGCAGGTTCGCCATCTCCATGTGGATCTTGGGCAGCTGCTGGACCCTGAGCGCCTCCTGGCGCTGGTTGGTCTCGACCTGCACCGGCCGGATCAACTTGTTGTAGTTCAGCTCGTCGCGGACCAGTTCGGCCGCCTCTTTCGCCACGTATCCCGCCTTGACCAGATCGTCGCGGCGGTCGGCCTGCTGCTGCAGGCGGGTGACGTTGTAGTCGATCAAGGCCAGGGCCTTCTGGTTGTCGGCGCGGGTCTGTTCCAGCTGCTTCTCGTAGCTCTGCTGCTGGGTGATCGACTCCACCTCGCGCGCCTCGCGCTCCATGACGTCCAGTTCGAGCTGGGTGTTGCGGAACAGCAAGAGCGGCTGGCCGGCGCTCACCCGGTCGCCGGCGTGGACCAGCACCTTCTGCACCTGCCCGCCCTCGAGCGCGTCGAGATAGATGACGTCGCGCGGCGCGACCGTGCCCTGCAGCGTGGTGAAATCGTGGAAGACGCCGTGCTGGACGGAGTCGATCGAGACCTGGGCCAGGGGCAGGCGCACGCTGCGCTGGGCCGGCGACAGGAAGGCGAAGGCCATCACCAGGGTCAGGACCACCACGACCGCCGCGCCCAAGGCCACGGTCGCGGGGCGCGAACGCCACAGCGGCCGGCGAACCGTGCGGTCCATCTCCTCGCTCATGCGTCCGTCCTTTCACCGGCAAGTATGCGGCGGTCCGGCGAGGACGCGAAGTTACGTATTTTCAATGATTTACCGAAAGCCGAACGCCCCCGGCCGCGCCCATCTGTCCGGAACCGGACACCAGCTCGCCGCCGGCCCGCGGGCGGGACGGCTAAGTCCTTGCACCGCTTGCCTTTCGCGATTCCGCCGTCCCGGACTAGCCTTGGCGCCATGAGCGGTCTCGGCGTGGTCCTGGTGCTCGACGACGACCTCGATGTGCTGAAGGCCGCCGGCCTCGCCCTCGGGCGCATCGCCACGCGCGTCGAGCTGGTCTCGTCTCCTGAGGCGGCGCTCGATGCCCTCGCCGCCAATGACATCGACGCGGTGCTGATCGACATGAACTTCGCGCCCGGCGAGCATTCCGGCGGCGCCGGACTCGACCTGCTGGCCCGCATCCGGGCCGTCGATGCATCGGTGTCGGTGGTGCTGATGACCGTCTACGGCGGGGTGTCGCTGGCGGTGGAGGCGCTGAAGCGCGGGGCGTCGGACTTCGTGCTGAAGCCCTGGCGCAACGACAGGCTGCTCGAAGCCGTCACGGCGGCGGCCGCCCTGACCCGCGCCCGGCGCGCGGCGCTCGACAGCCTGAACCTCGACGTGCTCGAGCGGCACGCCATCGAGCGGGCCCTGGCCCGCTATGAAGGCAACATCAGCCAGGCGGCCGAGGCGCTGGGCCTGACCCGGCCGGCGCTCTATCGGCGAATGAGCAAGCATGGCCTCTAACGACTTCGCCGGCTCGCGGCTGGCGACGGGCCTGGCCCTCAGGGCCGCGCTGATCGCGGTGTTGGCCGGCCTGGCGCT
>DATCFQ010000528.1:0-2535 GCA_036509495.1 Caulobacteraceae bacterium | reverse complement strand
CACACGGATCAGCACCCGCCCGTCGTGGGTCAGCTCCCAGCGAGCGACGTTGCGTCGCACCGAGCCCTGGAACCAGAGGCTGATCGCCGAGGCGACCAGGATCAGGATCATCTTGATCCAGAACACCGGATTGGTCAGCTCACGCACCGGCTCGCCGATGGTCATGCCGATGCCGGTGAGCAGCAGGACCAGCAGGCCCCACCAGATCCAGGGAATGAACCGCCGCACCGTCTGGCTCATGGTGCGGCCCTCGCCGGCCAGCTGGAAGATCCGCAGATTGATCATCACCACCGAGCCGAACACCGTGGCGATCGACAGGATGTGGATGGTCTGGAAGATCGGGATCACCCAGAAATTCTCGTCGATCAGGTGGCTCAGCGGCTGCGTTTGAATCCACAGCGAGAGTTCGGTCAGCGGCGTGGTGCGAAGCCACTGACCCAGCGCGAAGATGATGTCGCCTAACGAAGCCATAGAAGCCGTGATTCCTTAGGGGCGGGTCCGGCGCAAAAACGCGCGATCCCCACGCAGTGTCTGTTGTCGTCTCGTCGCTTTTTGTGGTCTCGTCGCAGTGACGAATTAGCCGCATTGGCTGCGGCGAGTCATCGTTGACGTTGTCAAAACCGCTAATGCCCTCTAGGTCAAGATGCAAAGGCATGGAGGGGGTGGCGTTTGAGTCGCCGCCGGGGGCCGAACACGTGTCCACCGGCGAGCGGGTCAAGCACTCGCTTCCATGGCGGGGGATCCAATAGGGAAGGATGCACATCGGATGGAGCGTTATTGGAAACTGGCCGCCGGGGCTGCGGCGGTCGCGCTGATTGCGGCGAGCGGAGCCCTGGCCGCGACGGCGCCGGCGGCGGCGGCGCCGGCGACCCACCACGCGGCCAAGGCCGCTCCAGCGGCGCGGCGTGGCGGTCACGACAGGGCCATGAGCCTCGCCCGGCTGGGTGGAAAGCCCAACCTGAACGGCATCTGGCAGGTGATGAACAGCGCCAACTGGGATCTCGAGCCGCACGACGCCCAACAGGCGAAGGTGTCGCCCGAGCTCGTGGGTGCGATCGGCGCCGAGCCGGGCGGACGCGGCGTCGTGGAAGGCGGGACCATCCCGTACCTGCCCGCGGCGTTGGAACAGCGCCAGACCAATGAGAAGAGCGCCCCCAAGGCCGATCCCGAGGCTGCCTGCTATCTGCCGGGCATTCCGCGGGCGACCTACATGGACCACCCGTTCCAAATCATCCAGGCCGCCAATGGCGACATGCTGATGGCCTATGAGTACGACGCGGCCAACCGCACCATCTACATGCAGAAGAACGACGTGCCGCCGATCGACACCTGGATGGGCACGTCCTACGGCCATTGGGAGGGCGACACCCTGGTGGTCACCACCCTCGGCCAGAACGGCATGAGCTGGCTGGACCGCAAGGGCGACTTCCTGAGCGAAGGCGACGGGACCAAGGTCATCGAGCACTTCACCCTGAAGGACCCCACCCACCTGTGGTATGAGGCGACCATCGAGGACCCTCAGACATTCTCCAAGCCGTGGAAGATCTCGATGATGCTGTATCGGCACGTCGAGCCGAACGCCGAGATCCTGGACTTCAGGTGCGTGCCGTTCGCGGACCTGCTGGTCTACGGCGACGTTCTGCAGAACAAGGGCGCCAAGTAGAGGCATCCCCCAAGGGGCTCCAAGGCTACAAAAATCGGATGAGGAGTGATCAGACCATGAGAATGAAGATTCTTGGCGCCGCCGTGCTGAGCGCCGTTGTTACGCTGGGAGGGGCCAGCGTGGCCTTCGCCCACCACTCGTTCGGCGCCGAGTTCGACCAGAACGCGCCCGTCACCCTGGCGGGCGACGTGATCAAGTTCGAATGGGTCAACCCGCACTCCTGGATCCACATCGATGTGGTGAACAAGGCCGGCGCCCACGAGCATTGGCGCGTCGAAGGCGGCGCTCCGAGCGCCCTGCTTCGCCGCGGCTGGGACAGAAACACCCTGAAGCCGGGCACCAAGATCGTCGTCCGCGCCTTCCGGGCTCGCGACGGCGACACCCGCGCCAGCGCCGCCGAGATCAGCTTCCCGAACGGCACGGTCATGTCGCTGGGCAACCCCCAGACGGAAGCCGCCGAAGCGGCCGCCAAGAAGGCCGAGGGCAAGTAGGGCCCAAAGCCGGATCATCCGGAATCGAAGAGGCCGCCGGATTCGCTCCGGCGGCCTTTTTCTTTTTGGGTGACCTCCGCACGGCGCTCGTCTGGCGACGCCGGCGCCGGGCGGGTCCGGCGATATTCACCACCAAGAGCACCAAGCACACCAAGGGAGCACCAAGCTTTATTGGGCGCGCAGCGCTCCGCTGGACCCTGGCCCAGCCATCGCCAAGCTAGCCGCATTCGGCTCGGCCTCTTGGTGTCCTTGGTGGGCTTGGTGGTGGAATAGGGCGGTTTCGCCGCTCGCGCCTGCGCTGGGATCAAGCCGCTCTACACCAGCTTGGCCTGTTTCAGCTGCTTGTAGGCCTTCAGCACACGCTGGAGTTTCTGCTCGGCC
>DATCFQ010000527.1:0-10023 GCA_036509495.1 Caulobacteraceae bacterium | reverse complement strand
CGCGCCAGGGCCACGCCGACCGAGGCCGGCAGGCCATAGCCCAGGCCGCCCGAGCCCGTGGTCAAGAAGCCGTCCGTCTTGTCGATCGGCAGATGGTCGTTCATCGGATCGCGGGTGGTCGGCGCCTCCTCGACGATGATCGAGTCCCGGGGCCGGAACGCCTGCAGCTGCTGCATCAGATAGCGCGGCGGGATGGGGGTCTTCGGCTCCAGCACGGGGCGCGGACCGCGTCCCTTGGCCGGCGACGGCGGCGAGTCCGGCCGGGCGGCTTGGAGCAGATCGGCGACCGCCGCGCCGAGGTTGGCGATGATCGCCACGCCCTCGGGGGTATAGGAGGCCTGGTCGGGATCGGAGACGATCTGGATCAGGCGGGCGCCGTCGGGCAGGAACGGCCCCTTGGTCTCGTTGTGATAGGTGAAGGCCGGGGCGCCCAGCACCAGGACGAGGTCGTGGCCCTTCAGCTTGTCGACCACCCCCGCTTTCAGCGGCGGCAGGAAGCCCGCGAACAGCGGATGGGTCTCGGGGAAGGCGCAGCGCCAGACCCGCGGCGCGGTCCACACCGGCGCCTGCCAGCGCTCGGCCAGCTCGACCACGCCTTCGAAGGCGCCGGAGCGATCGATGTCCGAGCCGACCACGATCACCGGCCGCTTCGCGGCCTTCAGCGCCGCCGCCGCCTCGGCCAGGGCGTCGGGATCCGGACGCCGGCGGGAGATCACGCGGCGGGGCTCGATCAGATCGCAGGCCTTGTCCCAGTCGTCGACCGGCACCGAGACGAACACCGGCCCCTTCGGTTCGGTCATGGCGGTGTAGTAGGCCCGCGCGATGGCGGCGGGCACATCCTCGGCCCGGGCAGGCTCGATCGAGTATTTCACATAGGGGCGGGGGAATTCCGCCGCGTCCCTGGCGCCCAGGAACGGGTCCATCGGCAGCATCGAGCGGGCCTGCTGGCCGGCGATCACCACCACCGGCGCATTGTTCTTCCAGGCGGTGAACAGATTGCCCAGCGCATGGCCGGTGCCGGCGGCCGAGTGCAGGTTCACGAAGGCGGCGTTGTGGCTGGCCTGGGCGTAGCCGTCGGCCATGCCGACCACCACCGACTCCTGCAGCCCCAGCACGTAGCGGAAGTCCCCCGGCCAATCGCGGAACAAGGGCAGCTCGGTCGAGCCCGGATTGCCGAACATGGTGGTGCAGCCGAACCCGCGCAGCAGGTGCAGCACCGCCTCGCGCACGGTGACCTGGCGGGTCGCGGAAGAGCCCATGCGCTGGGTGGCGGCTGCGTCGTCCATAGGCTTCTCCAGCTTTTCCTCTCCCACAGGGAGAGGAAGGGGCCCATCGCATCAGCGATGGGAAGGTGAGGGGTTACGCCCTCGCCGCCTTACCCCTCATCTCTCCGCGCCTGCGGCGCGGGTCCCTTCTTCTCCCGATGGGAGAAGACAGATCAAGAGACCTTCATCACCACGGTCTTCAGCTCGGTATAGAGCTCGATGGCCGCGGCGCCGTTCTCGCGGCCGATGCCGGACTGCTTCATGCCCCCGAACGGCAGGTTGGGGTCGACCACATTGTGGGTGTTCACCCAGACCGTGCCGGCCTTGATCCGCCGGGTCAGGCGGTGGGCCAGCGAGAGGTTGTTGGTCCAGACGCTGGCCGCCAGGCCATAGCTGGTGTTGTTGGCCTCCGCCGCGATCTCGTCGACCGACTTGAAGGGGGTGGCGACCACCACCGGCCCGAAGATCTCCTCGCGCACCAGCGCCGACTCGGGCCCGAGGCCGGTGAACACCGTCGGCTGCACGAAATAGCCCTGGTTGCCCTGGCGGGCGCCGCCGGCCACCGCCTCGCCGCCGTCGGCCTTGCCCTTTTCGATATAGCCCAGCACCCGCTCGAGCTGCTCCTGCGAGACCACCGGGCCCATCTGGGCCTGCGGGTCATAGCCGGGGCCGAGCTTCATCGACTTGGCGACATCGGCCACGCCCTCGACCACCCGGTCGAACAGCTTGTGATCGACGTAGAGCCTGGAGCCCGCGGTGCAGACCTGGCCTGAGTTGAAGAAGATGGCGGCGGACGCGCCGGCGATGGCCTCATCGACGTCGGCGTCGGCGGCCACGATCACCGGCGACTTGCCGCCGAGTTCCAGCGAGAACCGCTTCATCGTGTCCATGGCGGTCTTGCCGATCAGCTTGCCGACGCTGGTCGAGCCGGTGAAGGCGATCTTATCGACCCCGGGATGTTCGGTCAGGGCCGCGCCGGCGGTCTCGCCGAAGCCGGTGACGATGTTGACCACGCCGGGCGGGAAGCCGGCTTCGAGGATCAGCTCGCCGAGGCGCAGCGCGGTGAGCGAGGTCTGCTCGGCCGGCTTCAAGACGCAGGTGCAGCCGACCGCCAGCGCCGGGGCCAGCTTCCAGGTGGCCATGGCCAGGGGGAAGTTCCACGGCACGATCTGGCCGACCACGCCCACGGGCTGGCGCAGGGTATAGGCCTGGTACTCCTCGCCCGGCATGCCGAGCGAGACGTCCAGCGTCTTGCCTTCGATCTTGGTGGCCCAGCCGGCCATGTAGCGGAAGAAGTCGACCGTGCCGGCCACGTCGACGACGCGGGCGAAGAACACCAGCTTGCCGTTGTCCAGCGACTCCAGCTCGGCCAGCTCCTCCGCATTGGCCTCGATCAGGTCGGCGAGCTTCAGCATCAGCCGTTCGCGCTCGACCGGCCGCATGCGGCTCCAGACGGAGTCGTCGAAGGCCCGCCGCGCGGCCTTCACGGCGCGGTCGACGTCCTCTGCCTCGCCCGCCGCCAGCTGGCAGATCACGCTCTCGGTGGCTGGATCGATGGCGTCGAAGGTCTTGGCGGCGGCCGATGCGACCCACTGGCCGTCGATCAGCAGCTTGCCGGCCCGCGACAGGAAGGCCTGAGCCGCCTCGCCCAGGTGGGAGACCTTGGTCATCTCGTTCATGGCCGCCGCTTCCTCCAGTTTTCTCAATCCGCTCATCCCCGCGTACGCGGGGATCCAGGTTTTTTGGATCTTTGCTCCAGCGTTTTAGGCCTCTCAGGCAGAACACTCCAGCGGCGGCAGGCTGTTCAATCGCAGTCAAAAAAGCCTGGGTCCCCGCGTACGCGGGGATGAGCGGTGGAAGCGAGGCGGGCCTGGCGCTAACTTGGCCGTGGGATGACCGGAGGGGATGATGAAAACACTAGCTCTTGCCGTATTCGCGGCTCTCGCGCTCGCGCACCCCGCCACCGCCGCCACAGGAGGTCACATGCCGGCGCCGATCGTGTTCTTCGACATCGCCGGGCCCGACATGGCCAAGCAGGCGGCCTTCTATAGCGCCGTATTCGACTGGGACGTGGCGCCGGGCGGAGGCTTCACCGCGCCGGCCGCGCCCTCCCTGGCCGGGACCCTCAGAGCCGATCCGGCCGACAAGGTGCTCTACCTCGGCGTCGAAGACGTCACCGCGACCCTGGCCAAGATCGTCGCCCACGGCGGCCAGATCGTCTCCCCGCGCTTCGAGGTGAAGGGCGTGGTGGTGCTGGGCCTGTTCACCGACCCGGCCGGCAACCGGCTGGGGCTGGTGGAGATGGCGGGCGGCAAGCCGAAGGTTCCGTAGAGCCTCACCTTGACCGCCCATCCCGGCCTTCGCCGGGATGAGCGGGTTTTGGAGGGCCTGCCGTCTCACCCCGTCCATGGCTCATGCGCCGCCTTCTGGTCCTGGGTCTGGTGGGCCCGGTGGATCAGGTAGCTGCGGATATCCGAGGCGTCGTCCTTGTTGATCACCGGCGACCAGGAGACCATGCCCTGGTCCTTCAGGATGCCGCCCAGCACCACGTCGTAGTAGCTGTCCGACGACAGCAGCGGCGAATAGCGCAGGTCCGGCGTGATGCCGCCGGCCACCGCCGCGTCGCCGTGGCAGGCCGAGCAGTATTTGGTGAACAGCCTGAAGCCGTGATCGATCTGCTTGGCCGTGGCGGTGTCCGGAGGCGGATTCAGCACCCTGGGCGTGGGCGTCGGCAGCGGCGGCAGCTTGGCCGTCCCGCCCAGCTTGAACACCAGGATGCGGCTGATGTTCTTGATGTTGCCCGACTTCAAGGAAACGATCCCCGGCACCAGGGCGAAGGTGCCGCCCCAGCCGGAGAGCACCGCGACGTACTGATCGCCCCCGACAGTGTAGGTCACCGGCCCGGCCATCACCGGGCTCTGGGCGTCGAACGACCAGACCTTGGTCCCGTTGTCGGCTCTGTAGGCCGCGAACTCGCCGGTGGCGTTGCCTTCGAAGATCAGGTCGCCGGCGGTGGAGACGATGCCGCCGTTCCAGGGGCCCTTCAGCCCGGCGCGCCAGACCTCCTTCTGATGGATCGGGTCCCAGGCGCTGATGTGGCCCTGCAGGCTCTCCATCACCTGCGACTTGACCTTGGGGTCCTGGGGCATGGAGGTCGAGGCGAAGTCGAGCCCCATGTTGGTCCCCATCGGGCTGTGCTTGAACTGCGTATCGGCCTTGTAGGTGAAGCCGACTTCCTGGACCGGGATGTAGACCAGGCCGGTCTTGGGATCGAAGGACATCGGCATCCAGCTGTGGGCGCCGTGCGGGCTCGGCGAGCCCTGCCAGGCCTTGCCGGTTTCCGAATAGCGCGCCGCCGGGATCTCGATCGGGCGGCCGGTCTTCTGGTCGATGCCCTTGGCCCAGGTCACGGTGGCGAAGGGCTGGGCCGAGATCAGCTTCCCGTTGGTGCGATCGATCACATAGAAGAAGCCGTTCTTGGGCGCCTGCATCAGCACCTTGCGCGGCTGGCCGTTGATGGTCAGGTCGGCCAGGATCATCTGCTGGGTGGCCGAGTAGTCCCACTCGTCGCCAGGATTGAGCTGGTAGTGCCAGACGTACTTCCCGGTGTCGGCGTTCACCGCCACGATGGAGGTGACGAACAGGTCGTCGGTCTTGGCGGGGCTGCGGACGTGCTTGTTCCAGGGATCGCCGTTGTCGGTCCCGAAGATCAAGAGGTTCTGGCCGGCGTCGTAGACGATCGAATCCCAGACCGTGCCGCCGCCGCCCCAGGTCCACCATTTCCCGCTCCAGGTCCTGAGCGCGATCTTCCTCAGCGCCTCGTCCGAGGCCGCGTGGTCGGGTTTGGAGGGGTTGCCCGGGACGGTGTAGAAGCGCCAGACCAGCTTGCCGGTCTCCGCGTCATAGGCCGAGATGAAGCCGCGGACGTTGAACTCCGCGCCCGAGTTGCCGATCAGCACCTTGCCTTTGACCACCCGCGGCGCGCCGGTGATGGTCTCGGACGAAGACTCGGTGACCTGCCGGGTCCAGACGACATTGCCGGTCTTGGCGCCCAGCGCGATCAGCCGGCCGTCGAGCGCGCCGACATAGACCTTGCCCTTCCACACCGCGACGCCGCGGTTGACCACGTCGCAGCAGGCCTTGGGGCCCCACGAGCCATCGACCTTCGGATCGAAGGCCCAGAGCAGGGCGCCGGTCCTGGCGTCCAGCGCCTTGACCTTCGACCAGGCGGTGGAGACGTACATCACCCCGTCGACCACGATCGGGGTGGCTTCCTGGCCGCGCTTGGTGTCGAGGTCGTAGGACCAGGTCAGCCCGAGCTGGCCGGCGTTGGCGTCGGTGATGCCGGCCAGCGGGCTATAGCGCTGCTCGTTGTAGGTCCGGCCGTAGGTCATCCAATTGCCGGGCTCGCTGTCGGCCGCGAGGATGCGGGCGGTGTCGACGTCGGCCGGTCCGCGCTGGGGTTGCGTCGTCGTCTGGCCGAACGAAAAGGCCGGTCCGCCGCCCTGGTTGTGGGTCTTGGGTCCGTCGCAGCCGGCAAGCGCCGCCAAGGCCCCGGCGACCGCCAGAGCACGCCAAAGATTGCGCATGAGCCCTCCCGCCAAGCCTCTATGAGCCGAGCAGCCGCAGCGTAAGGCGCCCTGAGCTTGGGTGTCTACGGCGCCGGCCCCGCTCCTCCCCCGTGTAGCTTTGGCGGAACGGGTGAGGAGAAGAACTACGGCGCCGCCAGGGTCAGTTGCACCACGTCGGTGCGGCCGGTGACGAAGCCGGCGCGGCAGTAGCTGAGATAGAAATGCCAGAGCCGCCGGAAGCGCTCGTCGAAGCCCAAGGGGGTGATCTCGCGCCAGGCCTGCTGGAAGCGGTCGGCCCACTCCGACAGGGTGCGGGCGTAGTCCTGGCCGAAACTCGAGGACTCCTGCCAGTCGAGCCCGGCTCTGGCGGCCTCCTGCTTCAGCCGCGCCTCCGAGGGCAGCATGCCACCGGGGAAGATGTAGCGCTGGACGAAATCGACCTGGGCGCGGTAGCCGGCGAACAGGTCGTCGCGGATGGTGATGATCTGCAGCCCGGCCCGGCCGCCGTCCTTCAGCACCTCGGCGATCTTGGCGAAATAGGCCGGCCAGTAGCGCTCGCCCACCGCCTCGAACATCTCGATCGAGGCCACCCGGTCGAAGGACCCCTCGACGTCGCGATAGTCGACCAGCCGGATGTCGGCCTTCTCGGCCAGGCCCTTTTCGAACATCCGCCGGCGGGCGAACTCGAACTGGGCCGGCGAGATGGTGACGCCGGTCACCTGCGCCCCGATCTCCTTGGCGGCGAACTCGGCGAAGCCGCCCCAGCCGCAGCCGATCTCCAGCACGTGGTGGTCCGGCCCCAGCTCCAGCCGGCGGGCCAGGGCCGCGTATTTGTTGGTCTGGGCCTGCTCGAGCGGCTGGCCGGCGCGCTCGAAGAGGGCCGAGGAATAGCTGAGGGTCGGGTCCAGCCACTTCTCGTAGAAGGCGTTGCCGAGGTCGTAGTGGGCCTCGATGTTGCGCCGGGACCCCGAGCGGGTGTTGGCGTTCAGGGCATGGCCGACGGCGTGGACCAGCCGCACCAGCGCATTGCCCTTCAGCAGCTCGGCCAGCCGGTCGAAGTTCAGCGACAGGGCTTCCAGCAGGGCGTGCAGGTCGGGGGTGTCCCATTCGCCGGCCATGTAGCCTTCGGCGAGGCCGACGTCGGCCGAGGACAGGATCCGCTTGAAGACCCGGTAGTCGCGAAGATCGAGGCGGGCCTCCGGGCCCGGCTCGTGGCCGCCGATCCTCAGCCGCTGGCCCGAGGGCAGGCCGACCTCCAGGCCCCCGAAGCGCCAGTTGCGCTGGGCCAAATCGATCACCGTCCGCACCATCCGCGGTGCGTTCACGGTCGGCAGGAATGGCGCCGGCATCGGCATGCTCAAGGTGTAAGCCACAGGTAAGCTGTGGCCAAGCTTTACCTCCGTGGACGGCGCGGGCGGCCTAGGCGCCCGGCTTCATCGCGAAGTCCCGCTTCAGGTTGCGCGAGGCCAAAAGGTAGAAGATCGCGCCCACCAGATAGAAGCCGCAGACGATCAGGATCGAATGCTGCAGGCCCTGGGTCGAGGCGCGGGCGCAGGCGGCGACGACCTCGTGCGGTGCGTGCGGCGCCGGCGGGCAGAGGCTGCGGTAATTTCCGAGGGTGAAGGCGTGGCGCGCGCTGGCGTCGCTCAGATAGCCCATGACCACGGGCCCCAGCCCCTGGCCGACCAGATTGATGGCCAAAAACAGCAGCGCCGAGGCGGAGGCCCGCATGCGCGGCTCGACCAGGTTCTGCACCACCGCGAAGGTCGGGGCGAAGTAGAACGACATGATCAGATAGCCGCTGAAGATCAGGCCGAAGGCGCTGCCCACGCTGCCCTGGCTATAGGCGGTGAAATAGACCGGGAAGGCCACGGCGCAGCCGAGCGCGGGCGCCCAGGCGTACCAGCGCACGTCCTTCTTGCCCGCCCAGTCGGCGATCACCCCGCCGGCGATCATGCCGACGATGCCGGCGGTCCCCACCACCATGCCGTAGAGCAGACCCACGGCCGCCATCGAGAGGTGGAAGGCGCGCACCAGATAGGTCTGGGTGAAGGCGCTCATCGAGCTGCCGCCGAAGTTGGCGCAGACCAGGCCGCAGATCAAAAGGACGACGGTGGGATTGCTCCCCAGCCGCTTGCACACCGCGCCGAACGAGGGCGGCCGCAGCGCGGGCACGACACCCTCGACGTGGCCGCGGATGGGCTCCTTCAAGGTCAGGCGGGTCAAGAGCGCCAGGACCAGGCCCGGCAGGCCGAGCACGATGAAGGCCAGCCGCCAGCTGAAGGTATCGGCGATCCAGCCGCCGATCGCCGCCCCCAGCATGATGCCGAACGGCACCCCCGCCGAATAGACCGCCAGGGCCGTGGCCCGCCGCTCGCGGGGATAGTGGTCCGACAGCAGCGAGTGGGCCGCCGGGCTGCTGCCGCCCTCGCCGACGCCGACGCCCATGCGGAAGATCAACAGCTGCCAATAGGCGGCCGTGACGCCGCAGAGCGCGGTCATCAGCGACCAGAGCGCAATGCAGATGGCGATGATGTTCACCCGGCTCGAGCGCTCGGCCAGCCGCGCGATGGGGATGCCGAACGCCGCATAGAAGATGGCGAAGGCCGGGCCGGCCAAGAGGCCGAACTGGGTGTCCGATAGCCGCAGCTCGGCGATGATCGCCGGCGCCACGGTCGAGATGATCACCCGATCCAGGAAGCTGCAGGCGTAGATGGCGACCAGCAGGCCGAGCAGCCAGCCGAGGTAGGCGCGCGAGAACACCGGCTTCGCGGCGGCCTCCGGAACCGGTTCTGCGCCGGCGTCTGTGATGCCCGCCACGGTTTCCTCCCCCTGGGGGAACGATCCTAAGACCGAATTCCCGCGCCTGGATAGCGCCTTCCGCGTTCCCAGCCGGCCGGCGACAGGCCAAGCTCATCGCCGGATTCGCGGAGGGGACGTGGCGAAGGCGCAGGGCAGCCTGTCGGCCGGCGAGGCCGGGCGCATCGCCCTGGCCGCCCAGGGCCTGGCCGACGGCCGCCCCGAGGGGCCGCTCGGGCGGGCCGCGCTGCTGAAGCTGTTGGATCGGCTGGGCGTGGTCCAGATCGACTCGGTCAATGTCGTCTCGCGCACCCACTACCTGCCGTTCTTCTCCAGGCTCGGCGCCTATCCGCGCGCGCTGCTGGACCAGGTCGCCTGGGGCGAGCGGCCCAAGCGCATGCTCGAGTACTGGGCCCACGAAGCCTCGCTCTCGCCGATCGAGCGCCAGCCCCTGTTCCGCTGGCGGATGCAGGACGCCCGCACCGGCGTCGGGGTCTGGCGGGGCGTGGCGCGGTTCCTGACCGAGCGGCGCGAGCTGGTGGCGCGGGCGCTGGAGGAAATCCGGGATCGCGGGCCGATCTCGGCGTCCCAGCTCGAACTCGGCGAAAAGGGGCAGGGCGGCTGGTGGGGCTGGAGCGACGCCAAGCAGGCGCTGGAATGCCTGTTCTGGGCCGGCGAGCTGACCACGGCCACGCGCCGCGGGACCTTCGAGCGGATCTACGGCCTGCCCGAGAAGCTGCTGCCGCGCGCCGTCTTCGACGCGCCCACGCCGCCGCGCGAGGAGGCCCAGCGCCAGCTGATCCTCTACGCCGCCAAGGCCATGGGCGTGGCGACTGAGTCCGACCTGCGCGACTATTTCCGCATGCCGGTCCTGGGCTTCAAGGATCGGGTCGCAGAGCTGGTCGAGGCCGGCGCGATCCTGCCCGTAACGGTGAAGGGCTGGGGCAAGCCCGGCTATCTCGACCCCGCCACCCGTCATCCGCGCTGGGCGCAGGGCGAGGCGCTGCTGTCGCCGTTCGACAACCTGATCTGGTTCCGCGAGCGCACCCAGCGCCTGTTCGGCGTCAGGGTGCGGCTGGAGATCTACACCCCCGCCCCCAAGCGCGAGCACGGCTACTATGTGCTGCCGTTCCTGGAGAGCGATAGGATCACCGCCCGCGTCGACCTGAAGGCCGAACGCAAGCGGAGCGTGCTGCTGGTCCAGGCGGCCCATGCCGAGCCCGGAGCCACACCCGAGACCCCGGCGCGGCTGGCCGCCGAGCTGCGGCTGATGGCGGATTGGCTGGGACTCGGCGAGGTGAGCGTCCAGCCGCGGGGAAACCTCGCGGAGGCGTTGGCCGCAGAGTCATGAACCCCTCTCCCTTCAGGGGGAGGGGCAGGGGAGGGGG
>DATCFQ010000526.1:0-2788 GCA_036509495.1 Caulobacteraceae bacterium | reverse complement strand
CGCGACACCGTCGTCTTCTCGATCCTCGACGCCGAATGGCCCGCCGTCCGCACGGGTCTGGAGCAAAGGCTTGCGGCCTGGTGACCATCGCCGCCGCCTCATGCCCTTCCCATATGACCTGGGAAATCGGAGACCCGCATGACCCAACTCGTCTGCCCAAGCTGCAATGCCGCCAATCGCCTGCCGGGCGGCAAGGACGCCTCGGCCGCCAAGTGCGGGCGCTGCCACGAGAAGCTGTTCACCGGCCAACCGGTCGAGGTGACGGCGGCCCAGCTCGACGCCCATCGCCGCTCGACCCAGGGGACGGCTCTGCTGCTCGACGTCTGGGCGCCGTGGTGCGGCTCCTGCCGGTCGATGGCGCCCCAGTTCGCCGCCGCGGCCGGGCGGTTGGAGCCGGAGGTGCGGCTGCTGAAACTGAATTCCGATGCGCCCCCCGAGGCCGCCGCCGCCCTCGGCGTCCAAGGCATCCCGGCCCTGTTCCTGATCCGCGACGGCAAGGTGGTCGCCCGCCAGGCCGGGCTGATGAACGCGGGCCAGATCGAAAGCTGGACGCGCCAGGCCTTGGCGTCAGCGCAGGCGGCCTGACCGCGCAGCGGCACTCCGCCAAGGGTTTTCAGCGTCACATCCCGCTCGTCCCGGCGAAGGCCGGGATCCACGACAAGTGACGCCGTCGGTCCAGCAAGAGGGCGCCGCGGCTTATTGCTGAGAGCCGGGCTCCGATCTGTCCTGGATCCCGGCCTTCGCCGGGATGAGCGGGGTGGGGGTGGGCTTCCGCCGCGCCCGGAAGAAGCCTTTCAGCAGCGCCGAGCTCTCCCCCGCCAGCACCCCGCCCTTCACCATCGGCCGCGAGTGGCAGGTCGGCTGTTCGAAGAATCGCGGGCCGTTGACCACCGCCCCGCCCTTGGGGTCCTCGGCCCCGAACACCAGCCGGCCGATCCGGGCATGGCTGATGGCCCCGGCGCACATGGCGCAGGGCTCCAGGGTGACGAACAGCTCCAGCCCCGTCAGCCGGTAGTTGCCGAGGCGCCGGGCCGCCTCACGCAGGGCCAGGATCTCGGCGTGGGCAGTGGGATCGGCCCGCCCGATAGGCGTGTTGGCGCCTCTGCCGACCACCTCGCCGGTCGCCGGATCGACGACGATGGCGCCCACCGGAGTCTCGCCGGCGGCGGCCGCCGCTTGCGCCAACTCCAGCGCGATGCGCATCTTGGGGTGATCATGGTCTCCCATCCCAAGGACCCAAGCGGCCGCGGCTCCAGCGGTCAAGCCTTCGCCGACTCCCCCGGCGAGCGGGTGGCGCGTGTGCTGGCGCGCGTCGGCGTCGCCTCGCGGCGCGAGGCCGAGCGGCTGATCGAGGCCGGCCGGGTGGCGCTGAACGGCGCGGTGCTGACCAGCCCGGCGGTGAACATCGGACCGGGCGACATCCTCACCGTCGACGGCGCCCCGATCGCCGAACGCGAGCCGCCGCGGATCTGGCTCTACCACAAGCCGGCGGGCCTCTTGACCACGCACGTGGACCCCAAGGGCCGGCCGACGGTGTTCGAGCAGCTGCCCAAGACCCTGCCGCGGGTGATCTCGGTTGGCCGCCTGGACTTCAGCTCCGAGGGATTGCTGCTGCTCACCAACGACGGGGCGGTGGCCCGCCTGCTGGAGCTGCCCTCGACCGGAGTGGTCCGCCGCTATCGCGCCCGCGCCTATGGCCGCGCCAGCCAGGAGAAGCTCGACCGGCTGAAGCAGGGCATCACCGTCGATGGCGTGGTCTATGGGCCGATCGAGGCCAAGCTCGAGCGCGGCCAGGGCTCGAACGTCTGGATCGGCCTCAACGTCGCGGAGGGCAAGAACCGCGAAGTGCGCAAGGTGCTGGAGGCCGTCGGCCTGAAGGTGAACCGGCTGATCCGCGTGGGCTACGGACCGTTCGAGTTGGGCGACCTGGAGCCGGGCGCGGTCGAGGAGGTCCAGGCGCGGCGGCTGAAACCGCTGCTGAGGACCGGGTTCGCGCCAGGGGTGCTGATGGAAACGCCGATCGCGGCCTCTGCCGGGGCCAAGCCGGCCGCCAAGTCCAAGCCGCCTCCGCGGCGGCCGCGATCGGGGGCCGGGTCGCCGGGGGGCTCGCCCCGTCCACACGGCGCCAAGGCCGAAGCGGAGAAGAAGCCCAAGACCGCCTACAAGTCCGGCTGGGCGCGGCCCAAGCCCAAGGCCAAGCCGGCGGCGGCCAAGTCCAAGCCCCGGACTCGCTGATATTTCCACTGTCGTCCCGGCTTGCGCCGCTCGCCGACGCTTGATAGAAAAACCACGAACGTAGTTAAACTACGTGCGTGGTTCGACGTGAGCGGTCGAACGGAACAGCGGAGAGACCGTCATGACCCAAGCCGTCGCCCCTCACGCCCTGCACAAGCTGACGGTGGCGCTGATGTTCATGGACGCCACGCCAGTCGTGAAGATCGTGCTGGTCGGCCTGCTGGCGACGGGGCTGGCGGCCTTGGTGATCCTGCTGCTCGGCCTGGCCCGCTCGTCCAAAGGAATGGCCGGCGCCGCGCGGTTCCTCGAATCCGCCATGGTGGCCGCCCCGATCGCCGCCTTGTTCGGCGCGGCCTGCGGCCTCATCACGAGTTTTCTCGGCATCGCCAACACCAACGTCTCCAACCTGGCGGTCGCCGCGCCCGGAATCGCCGAAGCCATACTGTCGGTCGCGACCGGATTGCTGGCCCTGCTGTTCGCGGTGATCGCCTACCGGGTGGTCAAGCCGCGCAGCGCCTAGGCGCACGCCCGCGCCTCAAGCCTCCGCCGCGCG
>DATCFQ010000525.1:0-3439 GCA_036509495.1 Caulobacteraceae bacterium | reverse complement strand
CACACGGATCAGCACCCGCCCGTCGTGGGTCAGCTCCCAGCGAGCGACGTTGCGTCGCACCGAGCCCTGGAACCAGAGGCTGATCGCCGAGGCGACCAGGATCAGGATCATCTTGATCCAGAACACCGGATTGGTCAGCTCGCGCACCGGATCGCTGATGGTCATGCCGATGCCGGTCAAGAGCAGCACCAGAAGGCCCCACCACACCCAGGGGATGAAGCGCCGCACCGTCTGGCTCATGGTGCGGCCCTCGCCGGCCAGCTGGAAGATCCGCAGGTTGATCATCACCACCGAGCCGAACACCGTGGCGATCGCCAGGATGTGGATGGTCTGGAAGATCGGGACGACCCAGAAGTTCCGGTCGATCAGCTCATTCAGCGGCTGCTTCTGGATCCACAGCGAAAGCTCGGTCAGCGGCGTGGTCCGAAGCCACTGACCCAGCGCGAAGATGATGTCGCCAAAACCAGCCATCGAAGCTCGAGTCCCTGGCGGATGGGATCAGCGCCATCGGCGCGGTCCCACACCCGTGTGTGTCTGCAGCGGACTTACGCGCGACAAGGCGCTCACCCCTCACATCACCATGTCCGCACGGAGGCCTGAGGCCCCTAGAAGGCCTTGGTCACGGTGAACCGGGCCGAACGCGGCTCCAGGGCGTGGACCTGCAGGCCGGCGATGCCGCCCAAGGGCTCTCCCGGCAGGCGCGAGGTATAGTCGTAGGCCGCCGCGTTCGCCTTCTCGTTCAGCAGGTTATAGACGCTGACCTGCAGTTTCAGCCCGCCTCCCAGCTTGTAGCCGGCGTCGAGGTTGAACTGGCTGTAGCCCTTGTCCTCGGGGAACTGGTCGCCGTCGGCGACGGGGAATGGCCCGAGGCGCCGCCACTGCAGGCCGCCGAACCAGGGGCCGAGATTGTCCACCAGCACGCCGAGGGAACCGATGAAGCTCGGGGCGTTGGCGATGAAGGGGCCATCCAGGTCGAAGGCGGCGAAGGTGGCCGCCGTTCCCTGATAGCGGGCCCTGGAGAAGGCGAGATCGGTGTTCAGCTCGATCCACGGCAAGGGATGGTATTGGGCCGAGATCTCGATGCCCTGGCGACGGCTGGGAGCGGAGGCTTCGTCCTGACCCTGGTCGGAATCGTAGCGAAGCTCGGAGCGGAAATCCTCGCGGAACACCGAGAGCTGGATCGCCAGGCGCGGGATGATGTTGGTGCGCAGGCCGATCTCCTCGCCCGTCGCTGGGGCCAGCAGCGGTGTCGCGCCGGCGGTGGCCGGCACGCCTTCCAGCGGCACGGTGCCGAACACGCCGCGGACATCGTCGGAGTGGAAGCCGCGGCCGGCGCTGACATAGAGTTCGGTCTTGTAGAACGGCCCCAGCACGAGGCTGGCCTTGGGCTGGAACAGGGTCTGGGTCTCCCCGCCGGAGAAGCCGGTGACGTCGCTCCGGTCGGAGGCGTGATAATAATCCAGCCGTGCGCCCAGGATGGTGCGCAGCCAGCGGGTCCAGTGGGTGGTGTTCTCAGCATAGGGCGCGAGATCCAGCAGATGCACCCGGTCGGCCTGGCAATAGCCGCCGATGGCCGGGTGCGGCGCGGCGGGACCTGAGGCCTGCTCCAGCTCGCAATAGTCCAGGGTGGAGCGGTCCCGGGTGTGGCGCCGGTCGACGAAGGCGTCGTCGTAACGCAGCTGGGCGCCGACGGTGGTGTCCGTGTCGATCGGCCCCAACTTCAGCGACCGCGTGAAGGCCGCCTCGCCCCCCAGGGTGGTGCGGCTTTCGTCCTGTTCCTCCTGGTCGCCGTTCACCGGATCGTCGAGGAAGTGGGTGAAGTCGTTCCACAGGGTCATGGTGCTGTAGATGGCGTAGGCGCTGGCGTTGAAGCGCCAGTCCTGGCCCATGACGCCATAGCGGGCCGACAGGCTGAACCGCTTCGACTTGCTCTCGTCGGAGGGGTCGAGCATGCCGAAGCGGCTGATCAGCCCCTCCTGGATGGCGCGCAGCGGCTGGTCGGTCTCCAGCCGGCCGAGGCTCTGATAGTACATGCCGGTCAGGCTGAAGCCGTCCATGTCCGAGCCATGGCTGTAGCGGGCGGCGGCCTGCACCTTGCGGAAGTCGCCCGGCGGGTCCCAAGGACCATCGACGTGGGCGACGTCGAGCGCGGCCCACAGCCGATCGGCGGCGTCGAAGTGGTGCGTGCCGCCGACAGCCAGCTCTTCGTCCCCGAAGGTCCCGATGCTGCCGGAGACCTCATTGGGCAAGTCGTCGATCAGCCTGACGTGGGCCGAGCCCACAGCGCCGAAGTCGCCGATGGCCGCGTAATAGGGGCCCTTGGTGTAGTCGATGCCGTCGACGATCTGGGGCATCAGGAAGTTCTGGTCGGAATAGCCCTGGCCGTGGGTATTGGTCGGGCGGTTCACCGGCATGCCGTCGACGAAGCTGGCGAAGTCGGTGCCGTGGTCCAGGTTGAAGCCGCGCAGCAGGTACTGGTTGGCCTTGCCCTCGCCCGAGTGGATGGTGACCACCAGTCCCGGCACGGTCTCGTAAAGCTGGCCGATGCGTTGGATCGGCCGCAGCTCCACCTCCTTGCGGGTCACCGACCCCTGGCTGGCGGTCTCGGCCACGCCCAGCAGGTTCACGCGCGAGGCGGTGACCACCACCTCCCCGATCTTATGGGAGGCTGGCGGCGGCTCGGCGGGGCTGGTCGTCTGGGCCAAGGCGGCGCTGGACAGAAGCGCCAGGACCAAAGGGGAAGCGCACAGCAAGCAACGCCGCAATACGGTGGAAAACAAAGCTTGATTCAACGTCTTGAGTCCCCAGGGAGCGCCCAGCTCTGGCGAGCGCCGCGCAAGCAGCATTGATCCATACGGTGCAGGCGGATGCGTCCCTCGCCCCGCCGCGCGATTGCATGGTCCTATCGGGCGGTCGTCACGCCCGCTGCACGCCCAGCAGCTTCTTCAGGGCGTCGAGCTGCTCGTCCTGAGGCTGGTCCGGCGCCAGGATCTGGCTGAATCCGCGTTTGCGATCGACCAGGTAGAGCGCGGTGGAATGGTCCATGCTGTAGCCGCCGCCAGGCAGCGGCGCCTTCTGGTAGTAGACTCCGTATTCCTTCGCGGCCTTGGCCACCGCCGCGTCCGAGCCGGTGAGGCCCACGATGCGGGGATCGAAGGCCGAGAGGTACTGCTTCATCTGGTGCGGGGTGTCCCTGGCCGGGTCGATGGTGATGAAGGCCACGTTCAGCCGGTTCGCCTCAGGCCCCAGCGCCTTCATCAGCACGGTCAGCCGCGCCAGGGTCGTGGGGCAGGCGTCCGGGCAGAAGGTGTAGCCGAAGAAGATCACCGTCGGCTTGGACAGCAGGTCCTTTTCCTGGACGGTGCGGCCGTCCTGGTCGACCAACACGAAGGCGGCGGGCGCCTGCGCGGCCCTCGCCAAACCCGATCCGTCGCCCCTG
>DATCFQ010000524.1:0-7720 GCA_036509495.1 Caulobacteraceae bacterium | reverse complement strand
TCCGCTTCGAAGGCGGCCATGTCGACTACAAGAGCCGCTGGGTCCACACCCAGCGCTTCGAGCTGCAGGACAAGGCGCGCCGCTCGCTCTTCGGCCGCTACCGCAACCGCTACACCAACGACCCCTCCGTGGAGGGCGCCTCGATGGGTACGGCCAACACCAATCTGATCTGGCATGCGGGCAAGCTGCTGGCGCTGAAGGAAGACGACCTGCCCTACGAGATCGACCCCGATACCCTCGAGACGCGGGGCAGGTACGACTACGACGGGGCGGTGAAGGCGGTCTCGATGAGCGCCCACCCCAAGGTCGACTGGATCACCAACGAGCTGCTGACCTTCTCCTACCAGGCCAGGGGCGACGCCACGACCGACGTGGTCTTCTATGTGATCGGCGGCGACGGGAAGATCCGCAACGAGATCTGGTTCAACATGCCCTGGCCGGCGATGGTTCACGACTTCGCCGTGACGCCCACCCACGCCATCTTCCCGTTCTTCCCGATGATGACCGACCTGGAAGTCGTCAAGCGTGGCGGGCCGTTCTACCAATACCATCCCGACAAGCCGACCCGTGTGGCGGTGGTCCCGCGCGGTGGGACGGCCGACGACATCCGCTGGTTCGAAGGCCCGCCGACCACCGCCGGCCACATGCTGAACGCGGTGGTGTCCGGCTCCAAGGTCGAGCTCGACCTCTGCCTCTACCAGGGCAACTGCTTCCCGTTCTTCCCGACCCCCACCGGCGAGCCCACCCCGCCCGTGCCGCCGATCCTGACCCGCCTGACCATGGACCTGGACTCCAACTCCGGCGAGTTCAGCCAGAAGGTGCTGCTGGGATCGCCCTGCGAGATGCCGCGCACCGACGACCGTTACCAGGGCCGGCCTTATCGCTACGGCTTCATGATCTGCATGCGCGGCGGCGATGGGACCTCGGGCGTCGGCCGGCTGGACCTTCAGACCGGCCAGCTGACCACCTGGGCGCCGGGCCCCAATGCGGGCGTGCAGGAGCCGCAGTTCGTGCCGCGCCTGCCCGATGCGCCGGAAGGCGATGGCTGGCTGCTGGTGCTGGTCAACCGCCTGGACCAGAACCGCTCCGACCTCGCCATCCTCGACGCCCGGGACCTGGAGGCCGGCCCCGTGGCCGTGGTGCGCCTGCCCACGCGCGTCCGCTCGACCTTCCACGGCGCCTGGACCCCCGCCGAGGCCCTGAAGAGCGGCCTCTACGACATGCAGCTGGCGTCCTAACCGCGAGCCCCCCGGAGATCCCGATGACCGAACCCCGCAAGCTCACCGCCGAGGACCGCCTCGACATCATGGAGCTGTTCGCCAAATACTCCTGGGCCATCGACCTGGCCGACAAGGACCTGGCGGTGCAGTGCTTCGCCGAGGACGGCTATTTCGACCACCTGTGGCAGGGGCGGGTGCAGGGCCACGAGGCGATCCTGAAGAACCTCGAGGAACTCTGGTACGACCGCCAGCACTGGTGGTTCGGCCGCCAGCACCTGTTCAACCACCAGCTCATGGAGGCGGTGACCACGCCGGAGGGCGAGGAGGGCGCGCGGGTGAAGAGCTTCTACCAGATCCTGCAGTTCAACGTGGACTACGGCGCCAACTTCGTCTTCGGCATCGGCACCCGCGACGACACCTGCGTGAAGCGGCAAGGCAAGTGGCTGTTCAAGACCCTCTATGTGAACGCCTGGGTCAGCCGAGACACCGTCCCCTGGAAGGGCGAGGTCACCATCAAGGGCCGACCCCAGGCGCCTCAGGCCCTGCAGCCCCAGGCCAATCCCCCCGGCGCCCCGCCCGAGATGACCCGCGAACTCTCCGGCGCCGGCCGTAGTTGACCCTGCCAACCCGGGCCGTTAACCCGCTAAGCAATTCGACCAGGAGGCGGCGGCCATGAAGTGCATCACCATCCTCTATCCGGCCAAGGATAACGAGGGCTTCGACTTCGACTTCTACGAGCGCCGCCACGCGCCCCTGATCAAGGACATCATGGGGCCGTCGATGCACAAGATCGAGGTGCGCCGCGGAACCGCCGACCCGCAGAACCCCAACCCGCAATATATCGCGGTGATCTCGATCTGGGTGAAGGACTGGGAGCACTACCAGAAGGTCATCGCCGCCCGGCAGCAGGAGCTGATCGACGAGGTGCCGCTGTTCACCAAGCAGATGCCCCAGGTCCAGATCGACGAGGTCGCGTTCGAGCTTTAGGGCCCCCTAACCCCGCTCATTCCCGCGAAAGCGGGAACCCAGGCTTTTTCCCTTTCTCGCTCAGAAACAAAACTCCTGGGTCCCCGCTTTCGCGGGGTGAGCGGAAGTTGGAATGGGCGCGCGGATCGGTCCCCAAGCAAAAATGCCAGATATTTTCGACTACATCATCGTCGGCGCCGGCTCGGCCGGGTGCGTGCTGGCCAACCGGCTGAGCAAGGATGGCGAGCGCCAGGTGCTGCTGCTGGAGGCGGGCTCCAAGCCCACCCAGCCGCTGATCGACATGCCGATCGCCTTCACCAAGTTCGACCGCCTGCCGGCGATCAACTGGAACTTCGTCGGCGAGCCGGAGCCCTACGCCAACAATCGGCGGATCGACGCGCCGCGCGGCAAGGTGATCGGCGGCTCCTCGCGCATCAACGGCATGGTCTATGCCCGCGGCCACCGGCTCGACTACGACGACTGGGCCCAGCGGGGGCTGAAGGGCTGGGGCTATGCCGACGTGCTGCCCTATTTCAAGCGCTCCGAGACCCACTGGCTGGGCGAGGGCAAGTACCACGGCGGCTCGGGGGAACTGGTGGTGCGGGCGCCCGACCAGAACCAGATGTTCGATGAGCTGCAGCGGGCGAGCATCAACGCCGGCTATCCGAAGACCGACGACTATCACGGCGAGCAGACCGAAGGGGCCCAGCGCTCGGAGTTCACCGTCACCAAGGGCGGCCGCCGGGGCGCCACCTCGCGGGTGTTCCTGGAGCCAGCGCTGAAGCGTCCGAACCTGACCCTCCGCTCGGGCTGCCTGATCACGCGGGTGCTGTTCGAGGGCAAGCGGGCGGTGGGCGTCGAGTACGAGCAGGACGGCCAGCTGAAGACCGCCCGCGCCAGCCGTGAGGTGATCTTATCGGGCGGTACGATCTCTTCGCCGCAGCTGCTGATGCTGTCCGGCATCGGCCCGGCCGATCACTTGAAGGAGGTGGGGATCACCCCGCTGGCGGACCTGCCGGGCGTCGGCCGCAATCTGGTCGAGCACCCCTTCATGCTGATCGGCTGGCAGGTCGTGGCGAAGACCGTGAAGAGCGAGCTGCGCTTCGACCGGGCGGTGGTCTCGGTGCTGCGCTGGTTCTTCTTCGGCAAGGGGCCGTTCGCCACCAATGGCGCGGCCGGCAACATCTTCCTGCGCACCACGCCCGAGGCCGACCGGCCGGACATGCAGCTGACCTGCATGGACATCGGCATCACCGGCCGGGATGTCTATTTTCCGGGCCGCACCACGCCGGTGTTCATGCTGGGCTGCGGCATCTCGATGATCAAGCAGGACAGCCGCGGCGAGATCACCCTGAAGTCGTCAGATCCCCACGATCCGCCGAGGATCCTGTTCAACCTGTTCAAGGAGAAGTCCGACGTCGACCGGATGATCCGGGGCGTGCGCGCGGCGCGGAAGATCTACCACTCCGAGCCCCTGGGCGGGCTGATCGGCGATGAGATCACGCCCGGCGACACGCTGCAGACCGACATCGAGCTCGAGGAGCATATCCGGGCCACCGCCGCCATCACCCTGCACCCGGTCGGCACCTGCAAGATGGGCGTCGACGGCGACCCGATGGCGGTGCTCGACGATCAGCTCCGCGTGCGGGGGGTCGAGGGCCTGCGGGTGATCGACGCCTCGGTAATGCCGGAAGTACCGGGCGGCAACACCAACGCCTCGACCATCATGGTCGCCGAAAAGGGCTCGGACCTGATCCTCGGCCGCAGCTTGCCGCGCGCGGAAGTCTAGGCGCGATGGCGCAAGCGGCGGCCCCGGCGCCTGAACCGGCCCGGGAATCCGACTTCTCCGGCCGCAAGCTGAAGATCGCCTTCGCCTGCCTCGTCGGGCTGATGATCTCGGGAGGCGGGTTCGCCCAGGGCGCCATCGCGCTGACCATGCAGCCCCTGCAGCAGAGCTTCGGCTGGTCGCGAGGCGAGATCGGCTTCGCCCTGACCCTGATGACCTGGGCCGGGGCCCTGGCCATGCCGTTCGTCGGCCGGCGGATGGACCGTCGGGGGACGCGGGGCCTGCTGCTGATCACCTCCGGCCTGATCGCCCTGGTGACCCTGTCGCTGGCGGCTGCGACCAACTCGATCCTGCAGTTCTGGGCCTCGTTCGCGGTGCTGGGCCTGCTGAACGCCAGTCAGGTCGGCTACACCAAGATCGTCTCGGGCCTGTTCACCCGCCATCGCGGCAAGGCCTTCGCCCTGTTCACCGCTGAGAGCACCATCGTCGCGGCGGTGCTGCCCCAGCTGATGAAGGTGTTCGTGCAGGGCTGGGGCTGGGCCGGCCTGTTCGTCTGGCTGGCGGCGATCAAGCTGGTGCTGGCCATGCCGATCCTGATCGTCTGGCTGAAGGACCCCGAGCCCCTCGCGGGCGCGGCGCCCGATCCGGCTCTGCTGGACGGCGAGAGCCTGGGACAGGCGCTGAAGTCCCGCGTCTTCTGGCTGATGACCCTGGCCAACGCCGGCGGGGGCCTGGTGATCTACGGCCTGCTTCCGCACCTTGTCGGCATGATGCGGGGCGCGGGCCTCACGCTCTCGGCGGCGGTGAACGCCATGAGCCTGATGGCCCTGGCCAATATCGTCGGCCAGCTCAGCTCGGGCTTCGTGGTCGACAAGGTGCAGACGCCCAAGGTCGCGGCGGCCTACCTCTCGCTATTCTTCGTGGGCGTCTTGCTGATCAGCCGCGCCTCTGCGGCGACCGGGCCCTTGCCACTCTACGTCGGGGTGATCCTGATGGGCCTCGGCGGCGGCTCGCAGATGCCGATGCGCAATTACTTCTTCACCCGCTACTTCGGCCTGAAGGGCTTCGCCGCCATCCTCGGCAGCTTCATGTCGATCTCAGCCCTGCTGACCGCGCCCGCGCCCTGGGTGATCGGGATGATCTACGACCGCACCCACAGCTACGGCGGCGCCTTCGCGATGCTCATGGTCGCCGCGGCGATCTCGATCGCGGCCTTCCTGGTGCTGCCCCGCTACCGCTACGACGCGGCCATGCGGCCGGTGAAGGCGGGCTGACGTCTCAGCCCCACACCTCTCGCGCGGTCTCGACCACCAGCTCCAGCTTCCGCTTCTCGTCCTCGGTGCCCATGGTGGCGCCCGCGACGCCCGAGGCGAAGCCGCATTGGGGCGACAGGCAGAGCTGCTCCAGCGGCGCGAACTTCGCCGCCTCGTCGATCCGCCGCTTCAATTCGTCCTTGGTCTCGATCTGGCCGCGCTTGGTGGTGACCAGGCCCAGCACCACGGTCTTGCCCTTGGGCAGGAAGCGCAGCGGCTCGAAGCCGCCGGCGCGGGCGCTGTCGTATTCCATGAAATAGCCGTCGACCTTGATCTCGCCGAACAGCACCTCGGCGACGGGGTCGTAGCCGCCCTCGGCCACCCAATTGCCGGCGAAATTGCCGCGGCAGAGGTGCATGCACACGGTCATGTCGGCCGGCTTTTCGCGGATCGTGTCGTTGATCAGCCGCGCATAGGTGTGGGCGAGCTGGTCGGGATCCTCGCCGATGTCGGTCTGAACCTGCGAGCGCAGCTTGGGGTCGCAGAGATAGGCGAAGTTCACCTCGTCGATCTGCAGATAGCGGCAGCCGACCTCGATCAGCCCCGAGATCTCCTCGCGATAGACCCGCGCCAGGTCGGCGTAGAACTCGGCCATCTCCGGATAGGCCTCGGCCGAGATGGCCTCGCGGCCGCCGCGGAAGTGCATCACTGAGGGCGAGGGGATGGTGATCTTGGGCGTCTGGCGGGTCACCGATTTCAGGAACTTGAAGTCGTCGACGAAGATCGGATGCGGCCGCGAGAGCTTGCCCTCCACCGTGACCATGTGCGGGCGGCGCTGGGTGTCGCCGGTCTCGTTGTGGAAGGTGGTCGCGAAGCGCGAGGGCGCCGAGACCACATTGGCGAAGCTCAGCAGGAAGTCGGTGTGCCAGCCGCCGCGGTTGTACTCGCCGTCGGTGACCGAGTGCAGGCCGAGGTCTTCCTGCAGCTTGACCACCTCGCGGATGGCCGCGTGCTGGACGGTTTTCAGCTCGGCGTCGGAAATCTCGCCCTTTTCCCGTTTGTTGCGGGCGTCGACCAGCGGCTGGGTGCGGATCAGACTGCCGACATGGTCGGCGCGGAACGGGGGCTTGGAGCGCTCGGACATCAGGGGAGCTTATAGTCCCGCAGGCGCCGGGGGTGCTAGCGGCCGGAGTCCCCGCTCAGCATGTGCTCGTAGCTCGCCCCCATCACCTCGCTGACCGGCTTTCCGGCTTCGACGTCCCGGCTCATGGCGGCTTCGCGGGCGGCGATGGCTTCGGCGGCGTCCAGCACCCGCTCGATCTCGGCGGCGGCGATGAAGGCCACGCCCGAGGAGTCGGCCAGGGCGTAGTCGTCGGGCTCGACCGTCACCTCGCCGATCAGCACCGGGCAGCCGGAGTCGGCCTCGTAGATGCGGCCGCGGGCGGTGCGGGCGGTGCAGCCGCGGGCGAACACCGGGAAGCCGATCTCCAGGGCCTCGTCGATGTCGCGGGCCGGGCCGTCGACGATGGCGCCCGACAGGCCCCTCGCCTTGGCCGCGCGCGAGAGGATGCCGCCCCAGCCGGCGGCTGTGACGCCGGTGCGCTGCTCGACCACCACGATGCCGCCGGGCTCGCCTGCCTCCACCGCCGCGGTGCAGGCGTGGCGGGCGCCGGTCCTGGCGCCGGCGGCGAACTTCACCGTGCTCACCCGCCCGGCGATGCGGGCGCGCACGGTCCTGGCCTCCAGGCCGCTGACCGAGGCCGGCAGCTTCAGCCGGTCCAGGGCGTCGGAGACGGCGCAGACGTCGAGCGCGCGCAGGCGCTCCAGAAGAGCATCAGCCATCATACGGCTCCCTGATTGGTAGCGACGGCGACCTGGATAATGTCTTAGGCTAGGGCCCGCAAACGAGGGAGCCGCCATGCCGCACTTCGTCGTGGAGTATTTCGACCGGCCGGACTCCGGCGAGGTCCGCGCCGCCAACCGCCAGGCGCACATCGCCTACCGAGTCGAACTCGGCAAACGGCTGGTGCTGGCCGGGCCGTTGTTCGAGGACTTCGACGGCTCCCCAGCCAAGGGTTCGCTGGTCATCCTCGACGCCGCCGACAAGGCCGAAGCGACGAAGACCGCCCATGCCGACCCCTACGCTCAGGCCGGCGCCTTCGCCGAGATCCGCGTCTTCGCCCACCGCATTCTGGTGCTGAACCCGCCAGAAAAGAACGATTAGGGGCAGCGACATGATCATCGACATCCACGGCCACGTCTCCGCGCCCCAGGGGCTCTATGCCTACAAGTCGGGTCTGTTGGCCGCGCGCGGCTCGCATGGGCGGGGCGGACTCAAGTTCACCGACGAGCAGATCGAGCAGGCGCTGAACGCCAGGAGCGTGTTCGGCGACGGGCACTTGGAGCAGCTGAAGAAGCACGGCACCGATCTGCAGATCTTGTCGCCCAGGCCGTTCCAGCTGATGCACTCCGAGCGGCCGGCCAAGATCGTCCAG
>DATCFQ010000523.1:0-3856 GCA_036509495.1 Caulobacteraceae bacterium | reverse complement strand
ATCGGTCGAGCCGGAAGTCGCCGCCGCCCTGCCGCTACAGAGTTCCGCCTTCCGCCGCCAGGGCCTGCGCGGCCAGCCCAGGCTGACCGCCGATCCCGATCCGCGGCAGGTGGAGCGCGCCCGGGCCTTCCTGACCCTGCTGCACGAGGTGCGCAATTCGGCCGACCGGCTGGGCTTCGGCACGCTCTGGGCCAAGGCCACCGAACAGGTCCAGGGGCGGCTGGACACCTACATCGAGGACCTGCTGGAAAAGCTGCGCGCCGGGGAGGACGACAACCTCGACCGCGTTCGGGTCTATCTCGACGTCGCCGCCGAATTCATGGGCCTGGTGTCCGATGACCGCGCCGCCCAGATCGTCCGTCGGCGCGTGGCCGCGGCGGCTTAGAACGAACTCAGGACGTTCCCCCCTGACGCCGGCGCAGCTTATGCGCTAACGCAGCCCCATGCTGCTGTTCTGGACCCTGGCCGGCCTGATCTCGAGCGGGGCGGCTCTGCTCATCCTGCTGCGCGCTGCGCGCGCCGCGCGGGGCGGCGGCGCCGCCGATCCGACTCTCGAGGTCTATCGTCGCCAGCTCGCCGAGATCGACGAACTCGCCGAGCGGGGCCTGCTGGGCGAAGCCGAGCACAAGGCCGCCCGGGCCGAGACCGGCCGGCGTCTGCTGGGCGAGGCCGAGCGCCCGGGCGAACGGGGCCAGGGCCTGGCTGGCGGGGCGGCCCGCCGGCTGGTGCTGGCCACTGCGGTGGCGGCGCCGATCGTGGCGCTGGCCGGCTATCTGCTGACCGGGGCGCCGGGCCTGCCCGACATGCCCTACAAGTCCCGGCTGGAGAGCTGGAAGCAGGTCTCCGCCAGCGATCCGTCGCGCCTGACCCTGCCCGAGATGGCCGCGGTGCTGGCCAGCCAGGCCAAGGCCAAGCCGCACGATCCGCGGCCGCTCTATTACCTGGGTATGGTCGAACGCGCGGACGGCGATCTGCCCTCGGCCGTCCGCGATCTGCAGAAGTCCGCCGAGCTCGATCCAAAGCGGCCCCGGGTCTGGGCGGCCCTCGGCATGGCGCTGGTGCAAGAAGACCAGGACCAGGTCGGCGCCCAGGCGCAGGAGGCGTTCCGGCGGGCGGTGGCGCTCGATCCGAGCGTCGTGGAACCGCGCTATTTCCTCGCCCGCGCCGAGATCGCCGCGGGTCATGCGGGCGCCGGCCTCGCCGATTGGCGCCAGCTGCTGGCCAGCCTGCCGCCCCAGGATCCGCGCCGCGCGGTGCTGCAGGGCGAGATCGACCAGGTGGCGAAGACCGGCAAGCTGCAGGCCGCCCTGCCGCCGGCCGCCGCCCCGCCGGCCGAGGCCGGCCAGGAGGCGGCCTTCATCCAGTCGATGGTCGATCGTCTGGCGGCGCGGCTGAAGGCCCAACCCGACGATCCCGAAGGCTGGGCGCGGCTGATCCGCGCCTATGGCGTGCTGCACCAGGATGATCGGCGCTCGGCGGCCATCGCCGAGGCCCAGCGGCTGTTCAAGGCCCGGCCGGCCGCGCTTCGGACCGCCTTGCAGGGCGAGACCGCGCCGGCGCCGGCGCCGCCGGGCTGAGCCGCGGAACTCCATCCGGGCGGAGCCGTTGCCCTCTCGACTCCACCAGTCGAGAGGATCAAGTCATGGATAAGGATCGGATTTCCGGCGCGGCCGACAAGGCCAAGGGCGGGATGAAGGAAGCCGCCGGCAAGCTCACCGGCGACACCAAGCTGCAGGCCGAAGGCAAGGCCGACAAGGCGTCCGGGGCGGTGAAGAACGCCATCGGCGGCGCCAAGGACGCCATCCGCGACGCCGGGCGTCACTAAGCCCAACTCATTCACCGTCATGGCCGGGCTTGTCCCGGCCGTGACGGGTGTTCGTCAGGCCTCCAGGGCCAGTAGCGCGAAGCTGGCCAGCCAATGTTCGCCCATGTAGTCGCCGGCCACGGCGTGCAGGCTGGCGTCCAGATGCGCCTCGGCGGCGTCCAGAAGGGCGCTCCGGCGCGGGTCGTCGGCCCCGAGCGCGCCGGCGATCCCCCGCATGCACCAGGCGCGGCTCAGGTTCACCCCGTCGAGATGGGCGATCTTTCCGTCGCTCGGGTCGCTGACCACCGCCGGCCGGAACAGGCTGGCTGGCTGCAGTCGTTCCAGACGCGGCAGGAAACCGCCGAACCATTCAGCGAAGTCTGCCGGCGGCAGGACGCGCCGCATCAGCTCCGCTTCCATCAGGGCCGAGGACAGGAAGTCGTCGCCGGACGGCTCCCAGGCTTGGCAGTCGGCGTCGGCGCCGAACCAGCTCCGGGCGCGCGCCGCGATCAGGCCCGCCAATTCCGCGTCGCCGCAGACCTCGGCGTAGTCGTCGGCGAGCCGCAGAGCGAAGGCCGAATTGGCGTGGGTCCCGGCCCGGATCGGATAGGTCAGCTTCGGCAGATAGGCCTTCAGCCGCGCCGCGAACGCCTCGGCCAGCGGCCTCAGCGCTTCGGCCCAGGGCCGCGACGCCGCCGATCGCTCGAGCTCGGCCTGCAGCATCAGAATCCAGGCCGCGCCATAGGGCCGCTCGAAGCCTGAGTTCATGGGCCGGTCCAGATAGGCGCGTTCGACGGCGACCTTTTCGTGGGTCAGCTGCCGGTCCAGCAAGGCGCGGATGTCGGGCGCTGCCGGGCCATCGGGATGGAGGGCGAGGAGCCTGGCCAGCAGCCAATGTCCGTGGACGCACGAATGCCAGTCGAAGCTGCCGTAGAAGATCGGGTGCAGCGCCCGTGGGCCCTGGGCGTCACCCGGTCCATTCAGCACGTGATCGAGCTTGTTCGGATACTCCCGCTCCACATGCCCCAGGGCGATGCGGGCGAAGCGCTCGGCCGTCTCGGGCGTCAGGCGATGGGGCATGGGCGCCTCAATGGTGGAAAGCCAGGAGGTACATCAGGGCGGTGTTGACGATCAGCAGGGCGGCGGCCGTTGGCGCCTGGGCCCTGATCACCGCCCAGCGGTCGGGGATCTCCAGCAGCGCCGCCGGGACCAGGTTGAAATTGGCCGCCATGGGGGTGACCAGGGTGCCGCAGAAGCCCGACAGCATGCCGATGGCCCCCATCACCGCAGGATCGCCTCCGAAGCGCCGGACGATCAGGGGCAGGCCGATCGCGGCGGTCATCACCGGAAAGGCGGCGAAGGCGTTGCCCATGATGACGGTGAAGCAGGCCATGCCCAGGGTGTAGGCGCAGACCACCATCAACCGGCTGTCGAGCGGCACGACATCGCCGATCAGCCCGCCGACCGCCTGGCCGACGCCGGCGGCGGCGAACACCGTGCCCAGGGCCGCCAGGGTCTGGGGCAGCAGGGCCGCCCAGCCGACGGTGTCCATCAGCTTGCGGCCTTCCTGCAGCGGGGCCAGCAGCGGCGCCTTCAGCATCGGCATGGCCACGGCCAGGGCCGCGATGACTCCGATCGCCAGGGAGACCAGGGTGGCGTCCTTTGCCTCCACCAGCGGATGGCCGGCGATGGTCAGGGATTTCAGGGTCAGCGAGCCGATCACCGATACCGCCGGCACGATCAGGGTGGGCAGGAACAACCGGTCCCCCAGCCGCCGGGCGCCGGCCTGGCGCTCGGCGGGCGAGGTGGTGGCCGGCCGCCCTTGGCCGAGGCCGCCGAGGCCCGCGATCAGGGCCAGGGCGATGACCAGAAGGCCGTTGGCGAAGCCGCCGATGCGGCCGCCGGCCAGGAAGCTCACCGCCACCAGGCCCCAGAAGGCCGCATTGCCCCAGCGGCGCGGGTTCTGGAGGTCGCGGGCGCTGAGCACCGCCATGGCGGCGAACATCAGCCCGACCAGGGCATAGACCTGCCCGATGCCGATCACGCCGGCGT
>DATCFQ010000522.1:0-4929 GCA_036509495.1 Caulobacteraceae bacterium | reverse complement strand
CGGCCATTCGCGCCCCCCAACCTCCGCTCATCCCCGCGCAAGCGGGGACCCAGGCTTTTTTCGATCACGGACCCCACGGACGCGCTCCTTGCCGGGACGGTGGCGCGAAGCCTTCGTGTCCTTCGTGAACTTCGTGGTTCCTCTTCGACTCGGGCCCCAACCCGCTCTACGCTTCCAGCCACTGCGCCAAAGCGGCGTTCACCGCCGCCGGCTGCTCCAGCGTCGATAGATGGCCGCTGTCGGGCACGACCACCAGCCGTGCGTGGGCGATGGAGTCGGCCATTTCGCGGGCGCGGTCGGGCGGGGTGGTCAGGTCCTGCTCGCCCACCAGCACCAGGGTGGGGCAGCCGATGTCGGCCAGCCCGCCGCGCGAGTCCGGACGTCCCATGATCGCGGTCTGCTGGCGCACGAAGGCGGCCCCGCCCACCTCATCGGCCATCTGGCGGACCACGGCCTTCAGCGCCGCGTCGCCCAGGCGGCGGGGGCTCACCATCATCGGGAACTGCAGGTCGGCGACCTCCGCCAGGCGCCCCTCGCGGGCCATCCCGATCTGACTGCGCCGCCGTTCGCTCTGCTCGGGCGTGTCGGGTCGGGCGGCGGTGTCGAGCAGGGCGAGCCTGGCTACCCGGCCCGGCGCCTGGCGCAGCACCTCGAAGGCGATGTAGCCCCCCATCGACAGACCCACCAGGGCGAAGCGCGGCGGCGCCTGGGCCAGGAGGCGGCGGGCGATGTCGGCCATGCTGGCGTCGCGGGTCGGGTCGGCGAGCGTCACTGGCCCATAGGCCCAGAGCGCCGGGATCTGTTCGGCGAACAGCCGCGGCGAGCACAAGAGGCCGGGGATCAGCAGGATCGGCAGCGGGTCGCTCACGGCAGTCTCCTAGTCCCCTGGGACGAGCTCTCCGCACAGCACCGGAGCCTCGCCAGCCTCGAGCAGGTGGCTCAGCACGGGCTCGGCGTCGTCCGCGGAAACGATCAGGACGAAGCCGACGCCGCAGTTGAAGGTGCGCCGCAGTTCCTCGTCGGCGACGCCGCCGACCTCCCGCAGCCAGGCGAACACCGCCGGCAGCGCCCAGGCGCTCCAGTCGAAGCGGGGGTGAAGATCCTTGGCCACCGCGCGCGGCGGGTTCTCGATCAGGCCGCCGCCGGTGATGTGGGCGCCGCCCTTGATCAGGCCGCGTTTGATCAGCGGCAGGACGCTCTTCACATAGATGCGGGTGGGGGCCATCAGCGCCTCGGCGAGGCTCTTTCCCGGGGCGAAGGGCGCCGGCGCGTCCCAGCCGAGGCCGGAGACCTCGACGATCCTGCGGATCAGCGAATAGCCGTTGGAGTGCGGTCCGGACGACCCCAGCCCGATCATCAGGTCGCCCGGCCTCTGATCGCCCAGCCGTGGCAGCACGCCGTCGCGTTCGACCGCGCCCAGGGAGAAGCCGGCGAGATCATAGTCCTCTGCGGCGTACATGCCCGGCATCTCGGCGGTCTCGCCGCCGACCAGGGCGGCCCCGGCCTGCTTGCAGCCTTCCGCTATGCCCGCGACCACCCGCGTGGCGGTCGGCACGTCGAGCTTGCCGGTGGCGAAATAGTCGAGGAACAGCAAGGGCTCGGCGCCCTGGGCCAGAAGATCGTTGACGCACATGGCCACCAGATCGATGCCGATGTGGTCGTGCATCCCCGTCTCGATGGCGATCTTCAGCTTGGTGCCGACCCCGTCGGTGGTCGAGACGATCAGCGGATCGGCATAGCCGGCGGCCTTGAGGTCGAACAGGGCGCCGAAGCCCCCCAGCGACGGCTCCGCGCCGGCCCGGCGGGTGGCGGCGGCCAACGGCTTGATCGCCTCGACGAGAGCGGTGCCGGCGTCGATATCCACCCCCGCCTGGGCGTAGGTCAGGCCGTTTCGGGGTTCGCTCATGGGCCTCTCGGACAGATCGCTGAACGACAGCGGCGGGCGGATTGCCGCCTAGACACTTGCAGACTCGCCCGCTCGCCGGGCTATAGCTAGCCGATGACCCCGATCACCGCCAACGGCGAACTGGAAGGGTTCTGCGCCGAGCTGGCCAGACAGCCCTTCATCGCCATCGACACCGAGTTCATGCGCGAGACCACCTACTGGCCCAGGCTCTGCCTGATCCAGGCGGCCGGCCCGGATCTGGCGGGGGTGATCGATCCCCTGGCCGAAGGGCTCGACCTTTCGCCATTGCTCGAGCTGATGGCCGACCGCTCGATCCAGAAGGTGTTCCACGCCGGCCGCCAGGACGTCGAGATCTTCTACAATCTGGGCGTCATCCCCCTGCCGCTGTTCGACAGCCAGATCGCCGCCATGGCGGCGGGCTTCGGCGAGCAGATCGCCTATGACGCCTTGGTCCGGCAGATGCTGCGCATCGACATCGACAAGAGCAGCCGTTTCACGGATTGGAGCCGGCGGCCGCTGTCGCCGGCCCAGCTCGACTATGCCGCGGCCGACGTGATCCATCTGGCCGCCCTCTACCCCCTGCTGCGCGAGCGGCTGGAGCGGGAAGGCCGGCTGGCCTGGGTCGAGGAGGAGATGGCCGGCCTGGTCGATCCCTCCAACTACGACATGACGCCGGAGAACGCCTGGAAGCGGCTCAAGCCGCGGCGCCATGCGCCCAAGTATTTCGCGGTGTTCAAGGCCGTCGCCGCCTGGCGCGAACGCACCGCCCAGACCCGCGATCAGCCCCGCGGCCGGATCATCAAGGACGACGCGATCGACGAGATCGCCACCCAGGCGCCGACGGATCTGGACGCCCTCTCGCGCCTGCGCTCGGCCCCCAAGGGCTTCTCCGGTTCGAGGTTCGCCGCCGAGCTGCTGGCGGTCATCAAGGAAGCCCTGGCCAGTCCCGAGGCCCACGCCCCGACGGTCGAACGGCCCAAGACCCAGTCCCCGCCCCAGGGCGCCAGCGCCGTCGTCGAGCTGCTGAAGGTGCTGCTGAAAGCCAGGGCGGAGGAGGCCGGCGTCGCCTCCAAGCTGATCGCCACCGTCTCCGACCTCGAGAAGATCGCCGCCGACGACAACTGCGACAGTCAGGCGCTCCACGGCTGGCGGCGCGACGCCTTCGGGGAAGACGCCCTGAAGATCAAGCGCGGCGAACTGGCCCTGGTGCTCGACGGCGGCAAGGTCCGCGTAGTCGCGGTCCGGCGCGCGCCCAAGGCGGAGTAGGAGGGTCATGCGGACCGCCTCCTACAGCGAATTGCGCAAGACCCTTGCCGCCACGCTCGACCGCGTCGCCGCGGACCACGAGCCGGTGATCGTCACGCGCGGTAAGGGAAAGTCGGCCGCGGTGCTGATGTCTTTGGAAGACTTCGCTTCCTTCGAAGAGACCCGTTACCTGCTGCGAAGCCCCGGCAACGCCGAGCGCCTGCTCGACTCCATCGCCGAACTGGACCGGGTGGTGGGAGGAGCTGCGGGGTAGGGGGCCATATTCTCGTCCCCGCGGATCGCGCGCCTTCTTCCAGACAAGTGGAAAAGCTGGAAGGAGGAAGAGCCCCGCCATTGCCACGACGTTCTGAAGATCAAGCGCGGCGCTTGCCTCGGTGGTCGATGGCGACAAGATTCGGGTGGTCGCGGTCCGGAGCGCGCTGAAAGCCGGGCAGGGCTTCCGTCCTTTTCACCCGGCCGCACGCGCGGGAGCGCAGGGATCGGTGTGGACAGCGACGCCCAGTCCCGCACCTGCATCTCGGTTGCGCCTCACCTCCGGTCGGATGACAGGAAACCTTCCCTCCGTTGAATCCAATTATGCTCACCGAAATTCGCCCTTGACCATTGACGTCTAGACGTCAAACTGACCTCAATCAGCAGTGGGGCGATTCATGGCGCGAGCACCGGGTAAAATTCGAGACTCGATTATTGACTACTTGTCGGCCATGGACGGCGAGGCGAGCGTCAACGAAATCACCGATGCGGTGAGCCGGCAATTGGGGTCGGTGTCTCCATCCTCTGTGCGCTCGTATTTGAACCTGAATGTGGGCGAAGTCTTCGAACGGACGGGACGGGGACGCTACCGGCTCGGCGTCGCCGAGGAACCGAATATCGCCTGGGTGGGATTTGAACCACCCCTGCGGCACGGGAGGGCGACGCTGTACCATTCCGACTGTTTCGACTGGCTGGCTTCCTGCGAACCTAGTTCCATCGAAGCCGTGGTGACCGATCCGCCCTATGGTTTGGTGGAGTACAGTGAGAAGGAGCTAACTAAGCTCCGCAATGGGACTGGCGGAGGCGTCTGGCGCATTCCGCCCTCATTCGACGGCAACAAGCGCGCCCCTCTACCACGCTTTACGGTCCTGACGGAGACTGATCGGACGCAACTACATACGTTCTTTCGCCGTCTCGGCTTGTTATTGGCCAGAGTTACAGTGCCGGGCGCGAATGTCCTTGTGGCTAGCAATCCGTTGCTCGCCCACATTGTGGCGTCAGCCATGGCTGAGGGTGGGCTGGAGCTTCGGGGCTACATATCTCGCCTGACCATGACCATGCGTGGCGGCGACCGGCCCAAGAACGCCCACCACGAGTTTGACGGTGTGAGCGTCATGCCTCGGTCCATGTGGGAGCCTTGGGTTGTGCTCCGGCGGCCCATTGAAGGCCGGGTCCAGGACAACCTTCGAAATTGGAAAACGGGCGGCTTCCGCAGGCCTTCGGCAGAGCGGCCGTTCGGGGATGTGATCCGGTCGAACCCCACTACCAAGGCGGAGCGCGCAATCGCGCCGCATCCTTCCCTGAAGCCGCAAGCGTTCCTGCGTCAAGTGGTCCGGGCCGCCTTGCCGCTCGGCGAGGGGACCGTGCTTGATCCCTTTGCTGGGTCTGGGTCCACTCTGGCAGCGGCTAACGCTGTTGGCTATCGAAGCATCGGCGTTGAGTGCGACCCGAAGTTCATTCGCTTGGCGGACGCAGCAATCCCGAGGCTCGGATCATTGCGCCTT
>DATCFQ010000521.1:0-3520 GCA_036509495.1 Caulobacteraceae bacterium | reverse complement strand
CGCCAGGGGCCGCTGTTCCACGGTCACGCCGCCGCGCAGTACGAGCCGGCGCGCGGCGGAGCCGAAACAGACGACGCGCCGGGGAAAGCCGTTGCCCAAGAGGCCGTGCAGGAGTTCCAGGGTCGCCATGCCCAGCCAGCCGCCGGCGCCGACGACCACGATCCGAATGCTGTCGGCGCGCAGGCGTTCGGCGCCGAGGCCGGTGAGGGCCGAACAGGCCGGGGCGGCCGTCGTCACGCCGCGTCTCGCGCGGCCAGGAGGTCGGCAACGAGGTCTGGAACGGTCGCGAAATCGGCGGCGGCAAGCGCTCCTGGCCAACTGCGGCCGGCTTCGCCGTAGCCGTAGCCGACCATCACCAGGGGAATACCCGCGCCGAGCGCCAGCGCGTGGTCTCCATCGCTGTCGCCGACGAAGCAGCACCGCGCGCGCGTGCCGCCCGCCCGAGCCAGCGCCAGGTCGAGGCCGGTCGGATCGGGTTTGAGGGGTACGCCCGCAGAGGTGCCCACGATGGCGTCGAACAGACCGCCGAGGTCGAGTTCGGCCATCACCTTGTCGCACAGATGCTGCGGCTTGTTGGAAAAGATGGCCAGGCCCACGCCCCGCCGGCGCAGTCTCCTCAATCCCTCGCGCACCCCCGGGTAGAGGCTGGCCGGCGGCGTGGGCATCGCCGCGTACCGCTCGCGAAATTCACCGACCGCGGCCGACACTTCCCCGCAATGGCCGCCCAGCAAGGCGGCGATCATGGCCGGACCTCCCGCCGTGACGTGGGGGCGGGTATCGTCGATGGAGAGCCGCAGGTCCGCGCCACGGTCGGCAAGCATCGCATTCAGGATCTCGGCACAGAGGACGACGCTGTCGACCAGGGTCCCGTCGAGGTCGAAAACGGCGTGCCCGAGGCCCGACCCGAGGCGGCTCGCGCTCAGCCCCGGTCGCCCTTTATGAACCGGCCGATGGTTTCGACCATGTAGGCGATATGGTCGGGTGTCAGGCCGGGGAAGAGGCCGATCCACAAGGTTCGTTCGGTCACGATGTCGGCGTTCGTCAGCTCGCCCACTACGCGGTAGTTGCGGCCCTGCATGTACGGCTGGCGAATGAGATTGCCGCCGAACAGGAAGCGCGTGGCGATCTTCCTGGCGTTCAGATGCTGCACCAAGTCGTCGCGGCTGAAACCGGCGTTCGGACGCACGGTCAGAGTGAAGCCGAACCAGGAAGGATTGCTGCGCGGTGTCGCCCGGGGAAGCACGAGCGCGTCCTCGAACGCGGTCAGCCCTTCAGTGAGCAGGACGAAATTGCGCCGGCGGTCGGCGATGAAACCGTCGAGCCGGTCGAGTTGCGAAAGGCCCACGGCGGCCTGCATGTCGGTGATCTTCAGGTTATAGCCGCAGTGACTGTAGGTGTATTTGTGGTCGTAGCCATAGGGCAGGCCCCCCATGGCGCGCGTGAACCGCATCTCGCAGGTGTTGTCCTTGCCCGGCGCGCACCAGCAGTCGCGGCCCCAGTCGCGCATCGATTCGATGATCCGGCGCAGGAAAATCTTGTCGGTGAAGACCGCTCCGCCCTCGCCCATGGTGATATGGTGGGCGGGATAGAAGCTCAGGGTGCCGATATCGCCAAACGTGCCGACGATTCGGCCTTCATAGGTGGCGCCCAGAGCGTCGCAGCAGTCCTCGACGACCCAGAGCTTGTATTTCCTGGCGACCCGCATGACCTCCGCCAGGTCGAACGGATTTCCAAGGGTGTGGGCGAGCATGATGGCGCGGGTACGATCCGAGACCGCTGTCTCGATCATGTCCGGCTGGATGTTGTACGTCGGGATATCGACGTCGACGAAAACCGGGACCAGACCATACTGGAGGGCGGGATTGACGGTGGTCGGAAAGCCAGTGGCGACGGTGATGATCTCGTCGCCGGCCTTGAGGGCCCTGCCCTTCAAGGTGTGCGACGTGAGCGAGGAGAGCGCCAGCAGGTTGGCCGAGGAGCCGGAATTCGTGGTGAGAGCGTGGCGGACGCCGATCCGCTTGCGCAGGCGCTCTTCGAAGGAGGCGTTGAAGCGGCCGGTAGTCAGCCAGAAGTCCAGAGCCGAATCGACAAGGGACCGCATGTCCGCCGGCCCGCACACCTTCCCCGAAACCGGCACGGCGCTAACGCCGGCCTGGAAAGGCTCCGGGGCGTGTCGCATTTCGGCATAAACACCCGCGAGATCGACAATCAGGCGGCGCAACGTTTCGGGATTGTCGGCCGCGCGCATTTGATCGACGAGCGAGGCGGTCGTTTCGAGACTAGGATCCATGGTCGGCCTCTGATGCGCCGGACGGACCGGCGGAATGCCGGCGAATCTGCCCCGCCGTATAGTCGCCCATGTCTTCTCCGTTCGCGAACGCCCGGCCCCAGGCGACGGTCTGTCGCAAAGCCTCCTCCAATCCCCAGCGCGGCCGCCAACCCAGCCGGTTGCGGGCCTTGGAGCAATCCAGCCGCAGCCAAGCCGCCTCGTGCGGCTGCGGTTTCCCAGTCTCGTCCCAACCGGCGCCGGCGCCCCAGAACTCCGCGAGGCGATCGGCGACCCAGCCGACGGACTTTGCATCGGCTTCTTCGGGTCCGAAATTCCAGCCGTCGGCCGCCGCCGCATCGCCTTCCGCCAGGCGCCGCGCCAGCAGGAGGTAGCCGCTGAGCGGCTCCAGAACATGCTGCCACGGGCGGACCGCATCGGGAAGTCGAACCAGCGGCCTTTCGCCGGCGGCGAACCCACGCATCAGATCAGGTACGAGCCGATCCTTCGCCCAGTCGCCGCCGCCGATCACATTGCCGGCCCGAGCGCTCGCGACAGCGACGCCGTGAGCGGCGATTCGCTCCGGATTGAAGTACGATCGCCGATAGGCGGACACGACCAGCTCGCTACACCCCTTGCTGCTGCTGTAGGGGTCATAGCCGCCCATGGCGTCGTCCTCGCGGCACGCGACGCCCGTCTCCCGATTTTCGTAGCACTTGTCGCTGGTGACGCAGACGACGGAGCGCACCCCATCCGTATGGCGCACCGATTCGAGCAGGTTCACAGTGCCCATCACGTTTGTGGCGAAGGTTTCGACCGGCGCTTCGTAGGAGGCTCGCACCAGCGACTGCGCGGCCAGGTGAAAGACGATCTCGGGCTTGGCCGCGCGCATGGCGGCGGTCAGGGCGCCCAGATCACGGACGTCGCCGTCGACGTGGCGCGTGAGCTCACGGATCCGCGCCACGGCGAAAAGATTGGGCGTCGTGGGCGCTGGAAGCGAGAAACCGGTGACTTCGGCTCCGAGCTCGGCGAGCCAAAGCGACAGCCACGCCCCCTTGAAGCCGGTATGGCCGGTGATGAAGACGCGCTTACCGGACCAGAAGGACATCGGCCTTCACCACGACTTCCAGGGCGCTTTTCCGTCCGCCCACAACGCGTCCAACAGGACCTTGTCGCGCAGGGTGTCCATCGCCTGCCAGAACCCATGGTGGTGATAGGCGGCCAGGTCTCCGCCGACCGCCAGGCGCTCCAGCG
>DATCFQ010000520.1:0-9440 GCA_036509495.1 Caulobacteraceae bacterium | reverse complement strand
CGCGTCGGCCGCCGGTCCAGGTGATGGTGCGATGGCGCAGCACGCCCTCGCGCACGGCGCCCAGCTTGGCGATGGCCGCCTGGCTCCTGAGGTTGCGCGCATCGGTGACCAGCTCCACGCGGATCGCGCCGCTGGCGAAGGCGTGAGAGAGCATCAAGAGCTTGGCTTCCGGATTGACTGGCCCGCCGCGGACGTCCGGGTGCAGGAAGGTCGCGCCGATCTCCACCCCACCGTCGTTGGGCAGGATGTGCAGGTAGCTGGAGCGGCCGACCACACGGCCGTCCATCCGCCGCTCAATGGCGTAGGTGATGAGTTCGCCCGCCCGGTTCTGGCGCAGATTGTCGTCCCATGTGGCGTCGAAGGCTTCGCCCTGGCTCGACGAAGAGAGCAGCGCCCAGGCCTCAGGATCGCAGTCCACGGCCGCGCGCACCGGCTCCTTGAGCTCGGGGGAAATGGGCAGGAGCCGCACGAAACGGCCTTCGAGAATGAGCGGCTGCAGGTCCATGGCCACGCTTTGCCCCGGCCGCGCGCCGGCATCAAGCCGTGGCCGCCCCCATGGCGTCGAACCACTCGTTCAGGGACTGGGCGACGTAGTCGGGCAGTCGGCCCTCCTGGAAGAAGCCCCACTGGTTCATCGCGCCCTGCCACTGGGCCTCCAGCAGCCGCGCGGCGGTCTCGGCCGGGAAGGGCAAGGGCGGCAGGCGCTGGGCGACCGCGGCTCTGAGGGCGGTGAACATCTGCCGCGACAGCTGGTTCAGCTCGGGCCGCAGGAAATCCTCGCGCAGCCACGGCCGCTGGTCGACGAAGGCCTGGGGGTCGTCGGTGTCGGGGGTCACCAGCCAGAAGAGGTCGAGCACCGCCTCGCGGCTGGGCGCCTGCGGGGCCTCGCCGAGGCGCGCGATGAAACCATCCACGTCGCGGGCCAGGGCGCGCACCACCAGGGTCTGCTTGTCGCCGAAGCGCTGCAGCAGCGTCGCCGCCGACACGCCCGCCTCGCGGCCGGCCTCGGCCAGGGTGAAGCCGCCCGGACCCGTGCGCAGCATCACCCGGATCGCCGCATCCAGCACCGCCTCGTCGCTGACCCCCTTGGTCCTGGGCATCAGCGCCGCCCCGCGATGGCGACCCAGGCGGCCACGCAGGCGAGCTTCTGCTCCTTGCGCCAGGGCCTCGCCACGGCCTCGCCCAGGGCCTTCAGGCGCGCGTCGATCTCATCCCCCGACAGGCCCAGCGTCTTGGAGGCGAGCTCCGGAAGGGATTTCTCGTCGAGCTCGGCGACTTCGACTGCGCATTGGCCGCAGGCGAACCGAAGCGCCTCCCGCACCGCCAGGCCGTCCGCGACGGCGGCATGCTCGGGCCAGGCGAGGCTGTAGCTCAAGAGGTCGGTGACCCAGCCGGCGCGGTTGACCAGCAGCGCCGCGACGACCGGACTGCCGCCGGCATCCTCGAGTTGGCGGACAAGCCCCTGCAAGCTACCGGCTGCGATCTGATCCTGGCGACGGCGTCCCTCGGCGACGGCGGCGGCCGCCTCGGCGGAGGCCTGTCCTTGCGGATCCCGCGGCATCTCCGCTGCGACCCGATAGGGCTCCAGGGAAAGCCGGTCGCCGGCGGCGGAGGTCTCGAGCGTCCCGGAGACCAGGACCCGAGGCTCGCCCGCCTCGATCGCCAAAGCGACGGCCACGGCGCCGCCTTTGTGCGCGCGGAGCCCGAGGGCCGTGAGGGGGATCAGGGCGACCTGGCCGGCGAGAGGCAGGCTTTTCGTCATGTCCGATTGCTCCCGTGACCCTCGGGTCTAATTATAAATGAACGTTCATCTATAAATCAAGAAATCCTGCGCGCGGAGCCGATCTCGATGGAGAAGGCCGGGGCTATTGGCGGGGGCTCCCCGCCGGGACTAGAAACTTGCTGTCGTCAAACACCGGAAAGCGCCGCCCATCCCATGGCCGACAACAACACCATCACCCTCTACGACCTTCAGCTGGAGAGCGGCTGCACCATCAGTCCGTTCGTGTGGCGCACGAAGTACGCCCTCAAGCACAAGGGCTTCGACATCGACGAGGTCCCGGGCGGCTTCACCGGCATCATGCAGCGCACAGAGGGCTTTTCCGACCGGCTGCCGGTGATCGTCGACAACGGCCATTGGGTGAAGGACAGCTGGGACATCGCCGAATATCTCGACGCCAAATACCCCGAGCGCCCGAGGCTGCTGGAGGGTCCGGCGATGATGAACCTGACCAGGTTCATCGAGCAGTGGCTGTGGCGCACCGCGATCGGGCCCTGGTTCCGCTGCTACATCGTCGACTATCACGACCTCTCCTTCCCCATCGACAAGGAGTACGTGCGCTGGAGCCGGGAAGCCTGGTTCCTGCAGGGCCAGAAGCTGGAGGCGGTCTCGCAAGGCCGCGAGGAGCGCCTGCCCCTGGTGCCGCCGCAGCTGGAGCCGTTCCGCGCCCTGATGAAGGACCAGAAGTGGCTTGGGGGCGATCAGCCCAACTTCGCCGACTACGCCGCCCTGTCGATCTTCCTGTGGACCGCCTCGGTGGCCGCCGTCCCCTGTCTCTATGACGACGATCCCCTGCGGGGTTGGATCGACCGCGGCTTCGACCTCTACGGCGGCCTGGGGCGCCATCCCGGGATGCACAACCTGTTCGGGCTGAAGAAGCCGGAAGGGATGGCGGCGTAAGCCCTCGTTCCGCTCATTCCCGCGAAAGCGGGAACCCAGGCTTTTTTGGAACCACGAACCTCACGAACCCCACGAACACGCCGAACTCTGACCCCGTTCGTGAGGTTCGCGAGGTTCGTGGATAACTCTTGCGACCTTTGATTTATGCAAAACGCCTGGATCCCCGCTTTCGCGGGGACGAGCGGACCAAAAAGGTCAGATCACGCCCTTGGCCTTCAACGTCTCCAGTTCCGCCGCATCCAGCCCCAGCTCCCGGCCATAGACCTCGGCATTGTCCTGCCCCACCTCGCGCGGGGCCGGGCGGCGGACGCCGGAGGGGGTGAGCGAGAGCTTCGGGAAGGCGTTCTGCATCATCACCTTGCCGAACTCGGGATGCGGGACCTCGACGATCGCCTCGCGGGCGGCGAAGTGCGGATCGGCCAGCATCTCGGGCGCGCGGTAGACTTTCCCGGCCGGGATGGCGTGCGCGATGCAGAGCGCCTCGACCTCCTCCACGCTGAGCGTCCGGGTCCAGGCGTCGATCAGGGCGTCGAGTTCGGCCTGGTGCACGCCGCGGGTGGTGTGGGTGGCGTAGCGGGGATCGGTGGCCAGATCCGGCCGGCCCATGGCCTCGCACAGCCGGGCGAAGATGCCGTCCTGGTTGGCCCCGATCAGGTAGTCGCCGTCGCTGCAGCCATAGACGTTGGACGGCGCCAGTCCCGGCAGGATCGAGCCGGAGCGCTCGCGCACATAGCCGGTCGCCGCATAGTCGGGCACGAGGCTCTCCATCACCTGCAGCACCGCCTCGTAGAGCGCCGAGTCGACGATCTGGCCCTGGCCGGTCTGGTCGCGGTGGCGCAGCGCGGCCAGCACGCCGACGCAGCCATAGGTGGCCGCCAGGGTGTCGCCGATGGAGATCCCCATGCGCGAGGGCGGCCGGTCGGGCTCGCCCACCACGTGACGCCAGCCGCCCATGGCCTCGCCGATGCCGCCGAAGCCGGTGCGCTGGGCATAGGGTCCGGTCTGGCCGTAGCCGGAGACGCGCAGCACGATCAGGCCCGGATTGCGCTTCAGGAGATCGGCCGGATCGAGGTTCCACCGCTCCAGCGCGCCCGGCCGGAAGTTCTCGATCAGCACGTCGGCGCGAAGGATCAGCCGCCGGACCAGATCCTGGCCCTCTGCCTGGCGCAGGTCGGCCGATACGCTGAGCTTGTTGCGGGCGATCACCTCCCACCAGAGCGGGACATCGCCGCGGCCCCATTCGCGCATGGCGTCGCCCTTGCCGGGCGGCTCGACCTTGATCACCTCCGCGCCCAGGTCGCCCAGCAGCTGGCCGCAGAACGGCCCGGCGATCAGCTGGCCCATCTCCACGACCTTCAGGCCCTTCAGCGGGCCGGTGTTCTCGGTTTGCATCGGCGCTCCCGGGTTGGAAGAGAGACCACGAACCTCACGAACCCCACGAACGACGCCACCCCACCACCGTCATTCGCGGTCTTGGAAGCCTGCCCTCGGGCGGGTCGCGCAGCGACGCGACCCGGGGGCGAACCCATGATCACCTTGTCGCTCCAGTGTTCATGGATCGGCGGGACGAGCCCGCCGATGACGGTAAGTAAGAGGGAGCGAGTTCGTGAGGTTCGTGGTTTCCCTTGATTACTCGTGCCGCGACATCAGCATGCCGAGCTCAGGCGGCATGGCGTTCACCTCGATCTCGACATTGATGCAGCAGGGCCGCCCGCTCTCGAAGGCCTTGCGGATGGCCGGGCCCAGCTGGTCCAACTCCGTGACGTGTACGCCGTCGCAGCCCAGGGCGCGGGCGACGTCGTGGTAACGGGCCTCGCCGAGCTGGGTGCCGATCACCCGGTTCTTGCCCGAAACCATCTCCTGGAAGTGTTGCGACGCGGCCCAGCTCCTGTTGTTCATCACCACGGCCACGATCGGCAGCTTGTGGCGGGCCATGGTGTCGAACTCGATGATGGTGAAGCCGACCGCCCCATCGCCGACCAGCAGCAGCACCGGCTTGTCCGGCCGGGCGACCTGCACGCCCAGCGACAGGCCAAGACCCATGCCGACCGTGCCGAGGAATCCGTGGGTGATGTAGCTGGCCGGCTCGTCCTGGGCGACCACCTCGTTGAACCAGTGATAGGCCTCCGCCCCGTCGCCGACGACCAGGGCGCCTTTCGGCATATTGTCGACGATGGCCTGCACCGCCTGGGCCGGATGGATCGGCGTCCCCTGGCGGTCCAGCCCCTCGCGCATGGCCTCGTAGCGCCGCTTGCGGGCGGCCTGGATCAGACCCCGCCAGGGCTTCAGGTCCTTCCACCGGCGCTGGCCGGCCACGGCGTTGGCGGCGTCCAGGAAGGCGCGCGGGTCGGCCACGATGGGCAGGTCGGCGTCGCGCAGGCGGCCGATCTCGCGGGGATCGATCTCGACATGGATCAGCTTGGCGTCCAGCGGCGCCAGGCGCGCGCCGGCGCCCAGGGTGAACAGGCCGAAGCGGACGCCCAGCGCCAGCACCGCGTCCGGCGTCCCGCCCTCCGCCTTCAGGTCGTCCATCTTGTGATAGGTGCCGCCATAGAGGTCGAGGCTGGCGGGGACCAAGCCGTGGGCGGCGAAATCGGAGAAGACCGGGATGCCGGTGGTCTCGGCGAACCTCAGCAGCTCATCGGTGATCCCCGCCTGGAAGGCGCCGGCGCCGGCCATGATCACGGGGCGTTCGGCGGCGGCCAGGATGTCCAGGGCTTGCGCCAGAGCGTCGGGGGAGGGCCCCGGACCCTCGCCCAGGATCAGGTTGTCGGGGATGCGGACGCTGTCTTCCTCGAGCCGGGTGTTCAGCACATCGTTCGGCAGGTCCAGCAGCACCGGCCCGGTTGGACCGGTGGTGGCCATGCGGATGGCCTGGGCGACCAGATGCGGGATGTCCTGGGCCGACGCGACCCTGTGGGACCACCTGGTGATCGGCCGGGCGATGGCCGCCTGGTCTATGCCGGCCTGCAGGGTGTTGGTCTCCGCATCCCGCGTGCCGGCCGAGCCGGCCAGATAGAGCACCGGGGTGCGGTCCAGATAGGCATTGGCGATCGAAGAGATCACATTGGTGAAGCCTGGGCCAGCGGTCACCATCGCCACCCCCAGCCGGCGTCCGGCCCGGGCATAGCCCTCCGCCGCGTGGCCGGCGGCCACTTCATGGCGGACGTCGAGGATGGGAATCCGGTGGTCGAGGCAGGACTGGAAGATGCTCTCCAGGTGGGCGCCGTGCAGACCGAAGATGGTCTCGACCCCCGCCTTGCGGAGCGTCCGCACCAAGAGTTCGCCGCCCGTCACCATGGCCATGTCGCACTCCGTCGCCCGCCCTGCGCGCATCGCGGCGCGCCCTCCGGCTTTAGCGGGCCGGAAGCTCTTCCTCAATCGAAGGCTGGTTGTAAGATGCATTTGCAACTCTGTTTGACAGGGCTCCAAAGTTTGTGTCCATCTTGAAACAATTGAGGAAGGCAGACTCTATGACCGCGGTCGAAATTTCCATCCGGCGCCCGTCGTCGGTGGACGTGCACGTGGGCGGCAGGGTGCGGGTGCGCCGCCGGCTGATCCACATGACGCAGGAGACCTTGGCCGACCTTATCGCCGTCACCTTCCAGCAGGTTCAGAAGTACGAGCGCGGCACCAATCGCATCAGCGCGTCGAAGCTGTTCGCCATCGCCGAGTCGCTGGACGTGCCGATCAGCTATTTCTTCGAAGGGCTGGACGCCACCGACGGCGACGGACCCGGCGTCACCGAGGGGTCCGAGCAGAACATCCAGAACTTCCTGCGCACCGGCGAAGGGCTCGAGCTGGCCAGGCTGTTCCCGCGTATCGGGCGCGGCCCGCTGCGGCGGCGAATCCTCGAGCTGGTGCGGGCGGCCGCCATGGATGGCGCGGAGGTCGAAGCCGAATAATCCGCCGAGGTTGACCTCCGCTGCGGGCTGCGGCTCAAAAGGCGCCGCGGCGCCGGTGTCCTGGCCGCGAGGACAGGAGAAAGCGCTTGGAAGCCTACGCCAAGAGCCTGCAGGGGATCGCCGTGCGGCACGGCATTTCCCTGTCGAGCGCAGCCCAGCAGATGCTGATCGCGCCCGTCGCCGAGGCCTCCCAGTACTCGACCTTCGACCTGGATCAGGCGGTCCGCAGCACCGAGCTGCTGCTCATGGCCATGGCCGCCGAACATCGCGGCCTGCACAACGCCCAGTCGGTGGTCCGCGCCTTCGCCAAGACCCCCGGCGCGATCCCGCCCTTTACCGCACGGGGCTGAAGCGGATTCAGCGCTGCGAATCGCCCTTGCGGAATTCACGGGTCAGTTCGTCCAGCGTCTCGAGCGTCGCCTCTTCCAGCTTGACCTCGGCCGCCTTCAGGGTGGCGTCCAGCTGATCGGGCCGGCTGGCCCCGACGATCGGGCTGGTGATCGCCGGATTGGACAGCACCCAGGCCACCGCCATGGTCGGCAAGGGCAGGCCGGCGGCATTGGCCACGTCCTGCAGCTGCTGGACCTTGTCGAAGATCGGCTCTTTCCAATAGCGCTCGCGGTACATCACCCCGGCGTAGTTCTGGTAGCCGAAGCGGGTATCGGTCTCCGGCGCCTTGGAGCGGTCGTGCTTGCCCGACAGCATGCCCCCGGCGATGGGGTTGTAGGGGATCACCCCGATCCCCTCGTCCAGGCACAGCGGGAACATCTCGCGCTCGAACTCGCGGAACAGCAGGTTGTAGCGGGGCTGGATCGAGACGAAGACGGCCAGGTTCATGGCCTCGCTGCGCCCGATGGCGCGGGCCAGCTGATAGGCCAGCCAGTTCGATACGCCGATGTAGCGGACCTTGCCCGAGCGGACGAGCTGGTCCATCGCTTCCAGCGTCTCGTCCACCGGGGTGGCCGGGTCGTAGCCGTGCAGCTGGTAGAGGTCGATGTAGTCGGTCCCCAGCCGCCTCAGCGAGGCCTCCGCCGCGTTCAGGATGTGCCGGCGGCTATTGCCGCCCTGGAACGGCCGGGCGCCCATGGGCACGAAGCACTTGGTGGCGACGATGAAGTCGTCGCGCTTGCCCTTCAGCCAACGGCCGATGATCTCCTCGGTGCGGCCGCGGATATCCTGGTCGCCGCCCAGGGGATAGGCGTCGGCGGTGTCGAAAAAGCTGATCCCGCCTTCGGCCGCCCGATCCATGATGGCGAAGGAGGTCGGCTCGTCGCACTGCAGCCCGAAGGTCATGGTGCCCAGGCACAGGCGCGAAACCTTGAGGCCGGTCTTGCCCAGTCTGACATGGTCCATGGGAGCTTCCTTCCGATCCGCCGCCGGCGCTTTCGGCGGGATCGTTTCATGGCGCCATGCGGTTGTGTCGGCAACATCGCTAGGACGCTATTCGTCGCTCGACAGGTGGTGCTAAACAGCCCTGGGGCCGTCTGGGAAAGCTTATAATGAGAGCCTACGTCATGCCGGCCGGATGCAAGTCCGCCGACGATCTGAAGCTGGTCGAACGACCCGATCCCAAGCCCGGCCCCGGCCAGGTGGTGGTCCGGGTGCGCGCGGCGTCGCTGAACTATCGCGACCAGGCGGCGGTGACCGGAACCTACTTCCAGCCCGTGGTCCAGGACACCGTCCCGCTGTCGGACGGCTCCGGCGAGGTCATCGCCGTGGGCGAGGGCGTCCTCGGCCTGAAGCTTGGCGACAAGGTGGCCGGGACCTTCACCCAGCCTGACCCGCACGGCCCCGCGAACGGCCCCGCCATGCCGATGGGCCTGCCGCTGGACGGCATGCTGGCCGAGCAGGTGCTGATGCACGAAGTCGGGGCCATCAAGCTGCCGGCCGGCTATTCCTTCGAGGAGGGCGCCTGCCTTCCCTGCGCCGGGGTGACGGCGTGGAACTGCCTGTTCGGCGTCGGCAAGCCGATGAAGCCCGGCGACACCGTGCTGGTGCTGGGCTCGGGCGGCGTCTCGGTCTGGGCCCTGCAGCTGGCCAAGGGCTCGGGCTGCCGGGTGATCGCCACCACCTCCAAGGACGCCAAGGCCCAGCGGCTGCAGGCGCTCGGGGCCTCGGACGTGGTAAACTACAAGACCCATGAGAAGTGGGATGACGAGGTGATGCGGATCACCGGAGGGCGCGGCGTCGACTGCGTGGTCGAGGTCGGCGGCGCGGGCACCCTGCAGCGGTCGTACAATTCCATAGCGCGCGGCGGCAAGATCGGTCTGATCGGCGTGCTCTCGCAGGGGACATCCAATCCCCACACCCTGATGATGAAGGGCGGCAGCCTGCACGGCATCTTCGTCGGCGACCGGACCCTGTTCGAACAGCTGAACGCCGCCATCGTCGCCAACGGCATCAAGCCGGTGATCGACAAGGTCTTCCCCTTCGCCGACGCCAAGGCCGCCTTCGCCCACCAGGCCTCGGGCGACTTCATCGGCAAGGTGGTGATCGCGGTCTGAGCGCCCCCGAGCGGGAGCGGCGTCTAGAAACTGGCCTCGACGATGGCGTCGATGAGGAACGGGCCTTTCGAGGCCAGGGCCGTCTTCAGCACGCCGTCGAGGTCCTCCACCTTCTCCACCTTCACCGCTTCGCAGCCGAGCGCGCGAGCCAGGCCGACGAAGTCGATGCCGGATACGTCGACGCCGACCAGGTCCTGCATCTGGAACAGCTCCCCCATGTGCTTCAACGCCAGGTAGCCGCCGTTGTTGACGATCAGGATGGTCATCGGCAGCTTGAACTGCGCCGCGGTCCACAGCGCCTGGATGCCATACATGGCCGAGCCGTCGCCGATGATGGCCACGATGCGCTGG
>DATCFQ010000519.1:0-4567 GCA_036509495.1 Caulobacteraceae bacterium | reverse complement strand
GGCCGGCGCCGCATAGATCGCGCTGACCACCACGCCGCCCGAATTGGTCAGGGCCAAGGCATGGACGCCCGGGGCTGGGGCCGGCGGCGCGCCGGGCGCCGGCTGGGCGCTCGCCGATGCGCTCATCGCCGCCCCGACCAGGGCCACGCAAACAAGCCTGATGTCGCACTTCATGGACGCCTCCCCTGCCTGCGCCCGTCCATCATCGGACGAGCACATACCCTGCAGGGTCCGGCCTCACGCCGGAACACGCCTCAAGCTCGGGCGGGAAGCGTTCCCGCCGGGCCCCGCGACGCGCAGGCTAGCCCTTTCGCGCCTCAGGGTTAAGCCTCGCCGGCACGCCGCTGTTCGCCCTTGCGGCCTGCCGTGGCTTACCCATATGCGCTACCGACAGGATCGCCCGGCGGTCCGACGCGAGGGGGCCGTGTCAGAGCCCCCAATTCGGAGACCCGATCGAACCGGGGCGGACAAACCGAGGCGCTTGACCAGGCCTTGCCTGTCCGTCGCCGCAAGGAGCGACTGATCTGATGAGCAAAATTATCGGCATCGACCTCGGCACCACCAATTCGTGCGTCGCCATCATGGATGGAAAGACCCCCAGGGTGATCGAGAACGCCGAGGGCGCGCGAACCACGCCTTCGGTGGTGGCCTTCCTGGAGGACGCCGAGCGGCTGGTCGGTCAGCCGGCCAAGCGCCAGGCGGTGACCAATCCCTCCAACACTTTTTTCGCGATCAAGCGGCTGATCGGCCGCAGCTTCGACGACCCCGTGGTGGCCAAGGACAAGGGCATGGTGCCGTACGAGATCGTCAAGGGCCCGACCGGCGACGCCTGGGTGCGCGCCCACGGCAAGGACTATTCCCCCCAGCAGGTGTCGGCCTTCATCCTGCAGAAGATGAAAGAGGCCGCCGAGGCCCACCTCGGCGAAAAGGTCGAGAAGGCGGTGATCACCGTCCCGGCCTATTTCAACGACGCCCAGCGCCAGGCCACCAAGGACGCCGGCAAGATCGCCGGCCTGGAAGTCCTGCGCATCATCAACGAGCCCACCGCGGCGGCGCTCGCCTACGGCATGGATAAGACCGAGGGCAAGAAGATCGCCGTCTACGACCTGGGCGGCGGCACCTTCGACGTCTCCATCCTGGAAATCGGCGACGGCGTCTTCGAGGTGAAGGCGACCAACGGCGACACCTTCCTGGGCGGCGAGGACTTCGACCTGCGGCTGGTCGACTACCTGGCCGACGAGTTCAAGAAGGAGAACTCGATCGACCTGCGCAAGGACAAGCTCGCCCTCCAACGCCTGAAGGAAGAAGCTGAAAAGGCCAAGAAGGAGCTGTCCTTCACGCCCCAGTACGAGCTGAACCTGCCGTTCATCTCGATGAACGCCAACGGGCCGCTGCACCTCAACATCAAGCTCACCCGCGCCAAATTGGAAGCGCTGGTCGAGGACCTGATCGACCGCACCATCGGCCCCTGCGAGCAGGCGCTGAAGGACGCGGGCCTGAAGAAGACCGACATCGACGAAGTGGTCCTGGTCGGCGGCATGACCCGCATGCCCAAGGTGGTCGAGGCGGTGAAGGCCTTCTTCGGCCGCGAGCCCCATACCGGTGTCAATCCGGACGAAGTGGTGGCGCTGGGCGCGGCGGTGCAGGCCGGCGTGCTGCAGGGCGACGTCAAGGACGTGCTGCTGCTCGACGTCACTCCGCTGACCCTCGGCATCGAGACCCTGGGCGGGGTGTTCACCCCGCTGATCGAGCGCAACACCACCATCCCGACCAAGCGTTCGCAGACCTTCTCCACCGCCGACGACAACCAGTCGGCGGTGACCATCCGGGTGTTCCAGGGCGAGCGGCCGATGGCGGGCGACAACAAGATGCTGGGCCAGTTCGACCTGGTCGGCATCCCGCCGGCCCCCAGGGGCGTGCCGCAGGTCGAGGTCACCTTCGACATCGACGCCAACGGCATCGTGCACGTGACGGCCAAGGACAAGGCGACCGCCAAGGAGCAGTCGATCCGCATCCAGGCCAATGGCGGGCTGTCGGATACCGACATCGATCAGATGGTCAAGGACGCCGAGGCCCACGCCTCGGAGGACAAGAAGCGCAAGGAGCTGGTCGAGGCCAAGAACCAGGCTGACGCCGGCATCCACTCCACCGAAAAGGCGCTGGCCGAGCATGGCGACAAGGTCGCCGGGCCCGACAAGCAGGCCATCGAAACGGCGCTGGAAGAGCTGAAGGCGGTGAAGGACGGCGATGACGTCGAGGCCATCCAGGCCAAGACCCAGGCGCTGATGCAGGCCTCCATGAAGCTCGGCGAGGCCATGTACCAGGCGGCCCAGGGCGGGGCCGGCGACGGCGCGGCCGGCGAGGCCGAGGCCGAGGCCGGCGACGAGGGCGTGGTCGACGCCGAGTTCGAGGAAGTCGACGACACCAAGAAGTCGGCGTGATGATCTGACGCGTTCACCGAACCCCCCGCCGCCCGCTAGACCGGCGGCGAGGGGTTCTTCCCGAGCCGGGCGGGCGCTTGCTTAACCGCCCGATGCATCCCACTTCTAGACGGCGAGACGGGGCGAGACGGGGCCAGCGTTGACGATGGTGCGCGATTACTACGAAGTCCTGGAAGTCGAGCGCGGCGCGTCGGACGAAGACCTGAAGAAGGCGTACCGGCGCCTGGCGATGCAGCATCATCCGGACCGCAACGCCGGCTGCACCGACTCCGAACATCGCTTCAAGGAAGTCAGCGAGGCCTATTCGGTCCTCTCCGACGCCAACAAGCGCGCGGCCTACGACCGCTTCGGCCACGCCGGGGTGAACGGCCCCGGCGGCGGCGGGGCCCAGTTCAACGACATCCACGACATCTTCAACGAGGTGTTCGGCAGCGCCTTCTCCGACATGTTCGGCCAGGGCGGCGCCGGCCGCCGGCCGCAGCAGGGACCGCGCCGAGGCCAGGACCTGCGCTACGACCTGGAGATCTCGCTCGAGCAGGCATACGCCGGCTGGACCGCCAAGATCACCGCGCCCGCCTCGCTGAATTGCGAGCCCTGCTCAGGCAGCGGCTGCAAGCCGGGAACCACCCCCACCGCCTGCACCACCTGCGGCGGCATGGGCCGCGTGCGCGCCACCCAGGGCTTCTTCGCCATCGAGCGGACCTGCCCGCGCTGCGGCGGTTCGGGCCGCATGGTGCTGGACCCCTGCCAAGCCTGCCATGGCGCCGGCCAGGTGCGGAAGGAACGCACCCTGGAGGTCGGCATCCCGGCCGGCGTCGACGACGGCTCGCGCATCCGGCTGGAAGGCGAGGGCGACGCGGGTTCGGGCGGCGGCCCACGCGGCGATCTCTATATTTTCCTCAGCGTCAGGCCGCACGACCTGTTCGAGCGCGACGGACTGGATCTGCTCTGCACCGTGCCCGCGCCCATGTGCACGGCCATACTGGGGGGCGAACTCGAGGTTCCCTGCCTGATGGGCGCCGACGGCGAGGCCGACGACTGCCGGCTGACGGTCAAGCTTCCCGAAGGGACCCAGACCGGCCACAAGGTGCGCATCAGGGGCCGCGGCATGCCGTCGCTGCGCGGCCGCCAGCGCGGCGACCTCCTGGTCGAGCTGTTCGTCGAGACGCCCACGCGCCTCACCGCCCGTCAGAAGGAACTGATGCGCGAGTTCGCCGACGGCTGCGCCGCCAACCAGCATCCGCGTTCGAGCGGCTTCTTCGACAAGGCCAAGCGCTTCTGGAGCGACATCACCAGCGCCGAGGAACGCGAAGAACGCGTGGCGCGCTGAGCCGCTGCCGTCAGCGTCAGCTGGCTTCCATCTCGCTGGTGTTCAGCGACTTGGCGAGGTCGAGCAGGCGGCGGCGCGGACGTTCGCCCAGCTGATAGTAGGCGCGGATCAGATCCAGCGTCTCCTTGCGGGCCAGCATCTCGCCCGAGGCTTCGCCCCGTTCGTGGACCGGCTCGTGATGGATGCGGTCCGAGATGCCGTCGTAGAAATAGTTGATCGGCACCTCCAGCGCCTCCGACAGCGCCCACAGGCGGGCGGCCGAGATCCGGTTGGCGCCGCACTCGTACTTCTGGATCTGCTGGAAGCGCACGCCGACGGCGCCGGCCAGCTGCTGCTGGGTCAGGCCGAGCAGGCGCCGACGCCGGCGCAGGCGCTTGCCCAGGTGGAGGTCGATGTCGTTCGCCATTTGAAGGCCCCTTGGTCTTTCTGGCTCGTCCCTTTTCGAGACGGATCGGACCGGACCCGGCAAGCGCCATGCCGCACCGCCCGCGTTGCGCCTCCCGGAGGCCGCGGCTACCAAGCTCCAGTGAGCCACGACTCTTCGACAATCTGGCGACAGCTCAGCTGGCGGGCCCAGACCCTGGCCTATGATCTGGTCAGGATCCTGGTGCGCGCCTTGCCGGTGGACGCCGCCTCCGCGCTCGGCGGCTGGGTGGTCGCAGCGCTGGGTCCGCTGACCGCCAAGCACCGCATCGTGCTGCGCAATCTGGAGTTCGCCTTCCCGGAGAAGACGGCCGAGGAGCGCGCCGGTATCGCCGCCGAGTTCTGGGAGAAGGTCGGCCGCACCTTCGCCGAG
>DATCFQ010000518.1:0-4616 GCA_036509495.1 Caulobacteraceae bacterium | reverse complement strand
CCCCGGAAGTTGCCCCCGGCCCGCCGCTCCTGTAGGCCGCTCGGCCATGTATCAAGGCTTGTCCCACCTCGCCCGCCAGGCCAAGTCCTGGCCGTTCGAACAGGCGCGCGGCCTGCTCGACCGCGTCCTGCGTCTGCGCCTGTCGGACGCCGAGCGCGACCTCGCCGCCACCCTGATCGCCGTCGGCAAATTCGACGAGGCGGTGAAGACCCTGGAGCCGCTGTCGCGGCCGGTCGTGTTCCAGTGCGGCTATGGCGCCTCGGGCCTGCCGCACATGGGCACCTTCGGCGAGGTGGCCCGCCCGACCATGGTGCGAAACGCCTTTCGCGCCCTCACCGACGACGCCATCCCCACCCGCCTGATCGTCTTCTCCGACGACATGGATGGGCTCAGGAAGATCCCCGAGAACGTGCCCAACCGGCACATCCTGGAGGAAGACCGCGACAAGCCGGTCACCAGCGTGCGCGACCCCTTCGGCGAATACGAGAGCTTCGGGGCCCACAACAACGCCCGGGTGCGCGCTTTTCTCGACGGCTTCGGCTTCGACTACGAGTTCCTCTCCTCGACCGACTGCTACAGGAGCGGCCGCTTCGACCAGACCCTGCTCAGGGTGCTGGAGCGCTTCGACCAGATCCAGGCGGTGATGCTGCCGACGCTCGGCGACGAGCGGCGGGCCACCTATTCGCCCTTCCTGCCGATCAGCCCCAAGTCCGGCCGGGTGCTGCAGGCCCCGACCCTGGAGCGTCATCTGGACCGTGGGACCATCGTCTTCCCCGACGAGGACGGGACGCTGACCGAGGTCCCGGTCACCGGCGGGGCGGTGAAGCTGCAGTGGCGGCCCGACTGGGCCATGCGCTGGACCGCGCTCGGCGTCGACTACGAGATGTCGGGCAAGGACCTGGTCGACTCGGTCAAGGTCTCCAACAAGGTCTGCAAGATCCTGGGCGGCGAGCCGCCGGAGGGCTTCCACTACGAGCTGTTCATGGACGAGCAGAACCAGAAGATCTCCAAGTCCAAGGGCAACGGCCTGACCATGGAGGAGTGGCTGCGCTATGGCGCGCCCGAGAGCCTCGCCTATTACATGCAGCAGTCGCCGAAGTCGGCCAAGCGGCTCTATTTCGACGTCATCCCCAAGGCCACCGACGAATATCTGCAGCAGCTCGACGGCTTCCACCGCAAGGCGGCCGAGGGCGACAATGGCGCCCAGCTCGACAACCCGGTGTGGCACGTCCACGGCGGCCGGCCGCCCGACCAGGGCTCGCCGGTGTCCTTCAGCCTGCTGCTGAACCTGGTCTCCGCGGCCGACGCCTCGACCGCCGACATCCTCTGGGGGTTCCTGGCCCGCTATATCCCCGGCGCGACGCCCGAGAGCCAGCCGCTGCTGGGCCGCCTGGTCGGCTTTGCGCTGAACTATTACGAGGACTTCGTCCGGCCGAACAAACGCTTCCGCGCGCCCGATCCGCGCGAGCGGGCGGCGATGCAGGACCTCGTCACCCGCTTCAAGGCCCTGCCGGCCGGCTGCCAGGACGCCGAGCTGATCCAGAACGAGGTCTATGCCGCCGGCAAGGAGGCCGGCTTCGAGCCGCTCAGGACCTGGTTCCAGGCGCTTTACGAGGTGCTGCTGGGCCAGAGCCAAGGGCCACGCTTCGGCTCCTTCGCCGCCATCTTCGGCCTTGCCGAGACCATCGCCCTGATCGAGCGCGCTCTGGCCGGCGAGCTGCTCACCGCCGCCTGAGATGACCGACGTCTTCTCGCCGGAGAAGCGCTCGGACGTCATGCGCCAGGTCAAAGCCAAGGGCACCGCCCCCGAGCTGAAGGTGCGCAAACTGCTCTGGAGCATGGGCCTGCGCTACCGCCTGCACCGCAAGGACCTGCCGGGCGCCCCCGACATCGTGCTTCCCGGCCGCAAGCTGGCCGTGTTCGTGCACGGCTGCTTCTGGCACGGCCACGACTGCGCCCGCGGCGCCCGCGTGCCCAAGCAGAACCGGGCCTATTGGACCCAGAAGATCGAGCGCAACCGCCAGCGTGACGTGCGGACCCAAGCCGAGCTAGAGGCCCGTGGCTGGACCCCGCTGGTGGTCTGGGAGTGCGAGCTTAAGGACATGCCTCAGCTGAAGGCGCGACTGCACGCCGCGGCCTGGCATTAACCAAGCCTTTTCCACGGCGCGCGACTCTGGCCAGCGGACGCTCAGGGGATTCGGCCATGGACTTCGGCGAGGCGATCGTCAGCTCGGGCCAGACGGCGATCGAGGACGTCATCAGCTTCGGCTACCACCAGCTCGGCGAGGTGGTGGATCCGGCCGCCGCCGCCGCCCTCCTGGCCGACATCCGGAAGCTGCGGCGCTTCGACCAGAGCCTGTTCCTCTCCGAGGCCGAGTTCGACGCCGATCCCCAGTACAAGGGGGTGAACCCCAAGCCCGGCCGCAACCTGCTGGAGCGTTTCGAGGACCGCCTCGGGCTGGTCGAGGCCGAGCCAAAGGTGCTGGGCGCCCTGAACGCCCTCTTGGGGCCCGGCCATGAGATCCTGGACAGGAAGCTGGTCTGCGGCGTGCCGGCCAAGGCCGTGCCGGACTGGCTGAAAGAGCGCATCCACGGCAATCCGGTGAACAACCTCGGCGCCTATGTCCGGCCGGAATACCGCGATGTCACCTATTTCTACGGCATCGACTTCCACCAGGACCTGATCGACCACCCCGCGCGGCAGGCCGATTTCCTGACCCTCTACGTCTATCTGCACCCGGTCGAGCACGAGGACGCGCCGCTGTACCTTTTGGAAAACAGCCACAGCTTCGGCGGCACTGTGTTCCCGCACCGGCTGAAGCGCGAGTGGGAGGGCTTCTGGACCTATGGCGACGGCCGCGGCCAGGAGTGCCGCGCCCGCCAGGTGATGCTGACCGGCGGGACCGGCTTCGCCGCCCTCTGGCACGCGTGCACCCTGCACGGCACCCAACCCCACGCCGCCGACCGCGAACGCATCTCGCTGCGCTACCTCTTGGCCAAACGCCCGGGGGTCACCGCGGGCCTGGACCGGGTCAACGCCCACCTGCGGGGCCCGCTCAGCCTCGACGCCACCCGCGTCGACCTGGCCCAGGACGGCTCAGCCCAGATCCGGGCCAACAGCGTCAACGCGGTTTAGCACCGTCATCCCGGACGCAGGCGCGGAGCGCCGGAGATCCGGGACCCAGCAGCTCAAGCATCAACGCTGCCGCCCTATCGCTGCAGAGGCAGCGCCTGGGGGCGGTGTCGAGGACGGGGGTGCTGGGTCCCGGATCTGCGCGCTCTGCGAGCGCTCCGTCCGGGATGACGGAGGTTAAGAGACGAGCTCCACCCTGAACCACGGATCGATGCTGGGCGTGGTGGTGATCAGCGAGCCAGACTCAATTCGGCCAGGTCGGAATCCGCGCCGGACAAGCCCGGCGCCGCAGAACTCACGAGATCAGCAATCGGATCTGATCGCGGAGAGGCGCCAAGTCTCCGCTGAAACTCCGGATCATTGCGGCAAGGAATGGCTCTGGCTCAAGGCGTTCGAGGTCGAGCGGATGTCCGGCCTGATCGCCGAGAAGCGCCAGAAAGAGCGTCTGGGCGCGACCGTTGCCTTCACGAAAGGGATGGATCGCGTTGAGGGTTGCGAGGAATTCGGAAGCCCCATCGGCGAAGGCTTCCGGCGAACGACTCCGTAGGAAATCGCTGGAGTGGAGAGCAGCGAACAGCTCGCGCATCTCGCGTCCGATGTACTCGGGATAACAGAACGCACTGCCGCTTTTGGATAGGCGCACCGTGCGGAACCTGCCCGCCCAGCCATAGACATCCTGGAAGAGGTGCCGATGAATGGCTCGGTAATGGGAGACGGAGCGACGGCCCCCTGGCAGGGGTTCATCGGCGCGTTGCGTCGTGGCGGCAGCTTCGAATTCGTCGAGGCGCCCTTGATCGATGAGGCCGGGGCGGTTTCGCAGGACGTCACTGCCTGGATAACAGTATGGGTCCGCTATCGCCTCATACATACGAGCGGCGGCTTAGCGGGGCTTACCGAAGGCGCGCGCGATGGCCTTGCGGCGTTCCGCAGGGGAGAGCCCTTGGCGATCGAACTCGCGAAAACGATCCTCCATCGCCACGGACAGATACACGCCTTCGACGGCGCTGATCTTGGCGAAACCCTTGCGACCGAGCGTGAAGCCGGCCTTTGCCTTGGCGTTCCTGGCGAGGGACTTTGTCATCGATGCATCATACCATATCCGCGAGGCCGAAGCTCACACCCGCTCCACCCGGAACCACGGATCGATGCTGGGCGTGGTGGTGATCATCGATCTCGGCTCCAGCTCGCGCTCGTCGTCGAGGGTCACCGCGCAGCGGGCCAGCAGGGTCGCCAGCATGATCGAGGCCTCGGTGAGGGCGAAGGCGGCGCCGATGCAGATGCGCTGGCCGGCGCCGAACGGCAGATAGGCTCCGCCGCTCAGATACTCGCGCTCCTTGCCGTCGAAGCGGTCGGGGATGAAGGCGTCCGGCTGGTCCCAGAGCAGCCGGTGGCGGTGGATGATCCAGGGGGCGATGATCACGATCGATCCCTTGGGCACCTTGACGCCCAACAGCTCGTCCTCCTGCAGCGCGGTGCGGAACAA
>DATCFQ010000517.1:0-4367 GCA_036509495.1 Caulobacteraceae bacterium | reverse complement strand
CCGGACGAGCGTCCCCAGGTCACCAGCCTGATCTCGCCGCCCTCGGCCGCCCGCACGAAACACAGCCCCCGCTGGCCGTCGTGCAGCTTGCACTCGCGCGGGCAGACATCGCAGCGGATGCGGCCATCGGACAACCGGGTCCAGTCGCGGGTCGGGATGGACGCTGAGGGCAGGGTTTCAGGCAGGGTCATGGCGCCGCGCCTCACTCCACCGCCGTCGTGTTGAGGTCGAGGCCGAAGTCGCCGGCCTCCTCGGGGGCGACGGCGCGATTGCCGGTGGCCAGGAGGTTCCTGGCCAGCTCCGCGCGCAGGGTCTCGAACCGGATGCGGCCAGGAGGCGGGTCCTGTTCGGGGAAGGCGGCTTCCATTTCGCGGTTGCGCAGCCTCACCTCGTCCAGGAACTCGCGGTTGGTGAAGATGTGGAAGCGGTTCTGCTTGATCGCCTCCACCACCGCGCGGCCGGTGTCGAGCGGATCGATGGCGTCGCGGGCGGCATCCCAGAGCGCCTTCTGGAAGTCGCTGGCGGCATCCTCATCGATGGCCTCTTCCGGCTTGTCCTCCGGGGCGTAGAGCATTCCGGTGCGGGTGGCGCCGGGGAACAGGCAGGACACCCCGATGCCCAGGGGCGCCAGCTGCATGCGCAGGCTCTCGGCGAAGCCGCGCACGGCGTACTTGGCGGTGGAATAGGCGGCCAGGCCCGGCAGCGGCACCACCCCGGCCATCGAGGAGGTGCAGACCACGTGGCCGCCCTCGCCCTGGGCCTTGATGATCGGCACGATCAGCTTCGACGCGTTGACCACCCCGCCCAGGTTGACGGCCATGGCCTTGTCCCAGGCGTCGAAGTCCGGATCGTCGGCGGTCCCGCCGCCGTTCACGCCTGCGTTGTTGCAGAGCACGTGGACGGCGCCGAACGCCTGCAGCGCCTCGTCCACCGCCGACTTCAGGTCGCTCCGGTCCGCCACATTGGCGCGCACGAAGGCGACGGCGTTATTGCCCGCCAGCTTCGCCCTGGCCTTGTCGATGTTGGGGCCGCTCCAGTCGGCGACCACCACCTTCATGCCCTCAGACAGGAAGGCCCGGACCATGCCGAACCCGATCCCGTTCGCGCCGCCGGTGATGAAGGCGACCTTGCCTGCGAGATCCTGCATGGGGTGCTCCTTTAGGGTTCGCTCCGGTCGCCATTGGTCGCGTTCGCGGCCCCGGACCACGTTAAATCACCGTATTTACGGTGGATCGCCGCCCGAGGACACGGGTGCGAGGGCGATAGGCGCCGTCGTGACGCAGGATACACCTGCTGCGGCCCGGATGAGCGCGACGCTAAGCCGGCGAGAGGGAGAATTCTCAGTGTCCAGGCTCGACCCCTGGCGCATCGGCTCAAATGAGCTATACATCGGCTCACAGGAGCGAACATGCCGATTGCGAACCCGCCTGCAGCGCCTAAGTCAGCCAAGCGAAAGGCCGTGATCGCGGTGAGGCGTGCGCCTGCTCCTACCCAGCGGCGGGGTCACAGCCATCCGGAACTCGACTACAAGCGCATCTTCCAGGCGGGCCCGCTCGAGCGGATCGAGATGGTCAAGGCGGGCCTTCCCGCCGCTCAAGCCAAGCGGATCATCGCCGACCTTCAGATATCGACCAACGTGGCGGGTTCGCTGGTCTATGTGCCGATCTCCACCTTCAACCGGAAGGTCAAGAACGAGGAAGTCCTCACCCCGGATATCAGCGAACGTTTCCTGGGCTTGGCCAAGCTGATCGGCCAGGTGCAGACCATGGTGGACGAGTCGGGCGCGCCTGAAGACTTTGATGCAAAGGCCTGGACCGCACGCTGGCTCAACGAGCCGCTGCCTGCCTTTGGCGGCGCAGCCCCCGTCGAGCTGATGGACACGATGGAGGGGCAGGCCCTGGTCTCCGCGACCATCGCACGGATACAGAGCGGGGCTTACGCTTGAGCCGCAGTCTCTGGCGGATCGCCACGGATGCGCCGACCTATGAAGCCCATGACCTCAGCGGCAAGGGCGCCGAGAAGGACGGCGGGCGTTGGAACGCCCCAGGGTTACCCGCGGTCTACGCCTCGCAAACGCGCGCGCTCGCCTGCCTCGAGACTGTGGTGCATCTGAATGCCGGCGGCCTGCCGCTCAACCGCTACCTCGTCCAGATCGATGTGCCCCCTGGCGTGTGGTCCAAAGCCGAAGTCCTCGAGCCATCGGCGCTTCCCGTCGGCTGGGATGCGGAGCCGGCGGGCAAGGTGAGCATCGACATGGGCTCAAACTGGCTGAAAGCGAAGAGTTCAGCCCTTCTTCTCGTGCCGTCGGTGATCGTGCCCGAGGAACAAAACGTCCTGATCAACCCGCAACATCCCGAGGCCGGAACAATCACGGCCCAAAAGGTCCGCAAATGGACCTACGATCCTCGGCTGACGAAGAAAAGCTGAGGGCTCAAGCCCACAATTACGGTGACGGTATATGAATCTCCGCGAGTTCTTTCGCCGTTCCGCAAAGAGCGCTCGCCCGTCCCTCAGCCGACGCCATTTCCTACAGCGTCACCGAAATCCACCGAAATCGGTCGGTCTGACCGCCCGTTGGGACGTCCGTTTCAGGGATGCGAGGGGAATTCGCCGGGCGGCGTCTTCACCTCGGCGCGCATGCCTCGATTGCGATCGGTCCTGGCCATGTCGAAAGCCCCGGCTTCGGCTTCGGCCAGGGTGGGGTACCGGTGCAGATCCTTGCCTTCGCATCGGATGATCCAGCCGTCCCCGTCCGCCGCGACGTCATAGTGGATGCGCTTCATGGAACTCACCTTCATTTGAATTCACCGCCGCCCGCCCTCGTTGTATATCACGGCAGGATAGAAATTATAGCGATGCCGGATGAGAAACCGGCAGGGAGTCAGGACGTGAGAGTCGCATCAGTGGTCTTCGCCGTGTCGGCGGCGCTGTTTTCGGCCGCCGCCGCACCCGCCCCACCCGCAGCAGCGGCCCAGCCGCCGATGGGCCAGTTCGACGGCGCCTTCTACACCTGCGACCAGAGCCAGGCCTTCCAGGTGTCGTACGATTCCAAGACCCCGAAAGCCGTCACCCTGACCACCAGCAACAACAACCGACAGTACCACCTGAAAAGGGTGGCGGGAGCCGGCGGGGCTCAGTTCTCGGACGGCGCCGTGAACGTCTCGGTCTCGGGCGACGGGGCGAACGTCCAGGGCACGGAGATCAAGCTGACCGACTGCAAGCTGAAGAACACCACCTGACCGTTCTCACGTGCTCCTCTGGAGTTCGGTTGGTCGCCGTCGGCCGCGTTGGCGGCCCGGATCAGCGCCCGCGGGTGCGGGTGCGGGTGCGAGGGCCTGGGTGCGGCTCAGCACAGGATGCGCCTGCGCCGGCCTGGATGAGCATGACGCTAAAGGCGGAGCCGGCCCTGCGCCGAATCGCGGTCACCGTAACGCCCGCAGCGCTCGGCCCGGATTTGACTGGCGACCGGAACGGCCCGCCACACCGCGCATTCACGCTTCGCCGCGCGTCGGGGAAGCCCGTACGTCGGGGCAAGGCCGGCGGATCGGTCGCAGAGGGAGATGGCGGTGAGCGACTTCGTTTCAAATGGCGGCAGGGCGGCCCTCGAGCGCCTGCGCCAAAGCAAGAACACCAGCGTCGATGCGGCCCATGAGGTCATCGCCGACGCCGCCGACCGGCTGATCGACGCCAGCGAGCGCATCAGCGTGCTCGCACGCCAGCTGAGCGGCCGGGCCGCCAATGCCTATGGCCAGGTCCGTGTCACCGCGCGGGAGGTGGATTCCAGCCTGCAGCCGTTCATCAAGGAACGCCCTTACGTGGCGCTGGCCCTCGCCGTGGGAGTCGGGATCCTGCTCGCCCGGACGTTCGCGAGCCGCGGGCCCAAGGTCATCTACGTCGAGCCGCCGCCGCCCGAGCCGTCCACCCATTAGAGCGATCGGGCTGTTTCCCAATTTCTTTCCGCTCATCCCGGCGAAGGCCGGGGCCCAGGACAGGTTAGAGCCGTGAATCAGGAAAATCCGCGGTCTTAGACGAAGTGGACTCTCTGGAAGCCTGGGAGCGGACCTGTTCTGGGCCCCGGCCTTCGCCGGGGTGAGCGGGGGTTTGATGAATCAGCGTTTTTCAATCTGCCCTAACCTTCGGGCCAAACCCGGCGGACGGTCAACCGAGGCGCTTGATGACCTGCGACTTGCACAGGAAACCCAGCACGCAGCCCTGCAGCATGAGATGGTTGGCGTCGACCAGGGTCAGGGAGCCCTTGTAGGACTTTCCGTCGCCGGGATTGTACACGTGGCCGCCGGTCCACGAGGCCGGGCCGCCCGTGAACCCCTGGATGACGATGGCGCCCACCATCGATCGGCGGCGCAGGG
>DATCFQ010000516.1:0-2471 GCA_036509495.1 Caulobacteraceae bacterium | reverse complement strand
GCGATCGCCGTTCTCGTCGGTGGCGGCCGCTTCGACCGGGCCGCCTTCTTCTTCTTCGTCCTCGATCTCTTCTTCGTCCTCGTCTTCGTCGTCGACGACCTCCAGATCGGCGTCATCGGACGCCAGCTGGGTCAGGCTGGTGACCGGCTCGACGTAGGGCAGGCCCTCGATCTCGATGGTCGAGGTGCGCTCGATCTGGTGCTCGGCATAGCCGATCGAGTCGTCGAGCTGGACCGTGACGAAGATGTGCTGCTGCTCCTGCAGCTTGGCCAGGTGCAGCCGCTTCTCGTTGAGGATGTAGAGGCCCACGGCGTTGGGCACGCGCAGAGTGATGGCCCCGGGTCCGCGCTTGGCGGCCTCGATCTCGATGGCGCGCAGCGCGGCCAGGGCGCTCGATTCCGGCGCCCGGACGCGGCCGACGCCGTTGCAGTGCGGACAGACGTGGGTGGTGCCTTCCAGCACGCCGGTGCGGCGGCGCTGGCGCGACAGCTCCATCAGGCCGAAGCTGGAGATCTTGCCCATCTGGATGCGGGCGCGATCGTCCTTCAGGCAGTCCTTCAGCTTCTTCTCGACCAGCCGGTTGTTCTTCGGCTCGTCCATGTCGATGAAGTCGATGACGATCAGGCCGGCCAGGTCGCGCAGCCGAAGCTGGCGGGCGGCCTCCTCGGCGGCTTCCAGATTGGTCTTCAGCGCCGTGGCCTCGATGCCGCGCTCGCGGGTGGACTTGCCCGAGTTGACGTCGACGGCGACCAGGGCCTCGGTCTGGTTGATCACCAGGTAGCCGCCCGACTTCAACGGCGCGACCGGTGAATAGATCTGAGCGAGGTTGTCCTCGATCCGGTACTTGACGAACAGCGGGGCCGCGTCGCGGTACAGCTGGATCTTCTTGGCCTGCGACGGCATCAGCATGCGCATGAACTCGCGCGCCTCGCGGTAGCCATTCTCCCCCTCGACCACGATGCCGTCGACATCCTTGTCGTACATGTCGCGGATGGCGCGTTTGACGAGGTCTTCTTCCTCGTAGATCAGCGCCGGCGCGATCGACTTCAGGGTCTTGGCGCGGATGTCCTCCCAGAGGCGGAGCAGATATTCGTAGTCGCGCTTGATCTCCGCCTTGGTGCGCTTGGCGCCGGCGGTGCGGACGATCAGGCCCATGCCCTCGGGCACGGCCAGGCTCTGGATCACGCCCTTCAGGCGCTTGCGGTCCACCGCCGAGGCGATCTTGCGGCTGATGCCGCCGCCGCGGGCGGTGTTGGGCATCAGGACGCAGTAGCGGCCGGCCAGCGACAGATAGGTGGTCAGCGAGGCGCCCTTGGCCCCGCGTTCGTCCTTGACCACCTGCACCAGCATGATCTGGCGGCGCTTGATGACTTCCTGGATCTTGTAGCGGCGGAGCAGCCGGCGGCGGCGGCGCTCGGCCTCTTCTTCCATGACGTCGTCATCGTCGTCGCCGACATCTTCGCCGTCAGCATCGCCGCCTGCGGCGCTGCTGCGGCTGCTATGGGCGTGGTGGGCGGCGTTCTCCTCCGCCTCTTCAGCCAGCAGGGCTTCGCGGTCGGCGACCGGGATCTGGTAGTAATCCGGGTGGATCTCGTTGAAGGCCAGGAAGCCGTGCCGGTTACCGCCGTACTCGACGAAAGCGGCCTGTAGGCTGGGTTCGACCCGGGTGATCTTGGCCAGATAGATATTGCCGCGCAGCTGCTTCTTGGCGCGGCTTTCGAAATCAAATTCCTCGACGCGGGACCCGTCCACGACCGCCACCCGCGTCTCTTCGGCGTGAGCGGCGTCGATCAACATTGTTTTCGTCATTGATGAAGTCTCCACGGCCTGCACCGGAGCCGTGCTCCGGAGGCCGATGATGATTGAGGTCGTCCGACCGCATGGCCGCGCTGGTAGCTGCGGCGGAAAAGGCGCTGAAGCGCCTCAGTGAGGCCGGGGTGGGGCGACCCATATTGCTGTCCATGGCGCTCGTGGCGCCGTCATTCTCGTGCGCGTCGTCGGCCAATAGCAGTCGGGACGCCGGCGCCGCGGATCTCTCCCTAGATGGGTGCGAGCCACAGGCGCGTGTAGGTCGAGTCTGCAACATGGCGGGGCAAAAGAAAAGGGCGGGTCGGCGGTCAAGGCGAACGCCGGTCTGCATTTATCGTGCTCTTAGCTGCGGCGAATCACCCGCCGCAGCCTTCATATTTTTTCTTACTTAACCGTTTTGCTACGTGCTTTGGTGGATAGCGGCTTAAGGCTCCGAGGGCGGGGCCCCAAGTCATGGGGCCGAAATGGGCGGGGGACTGGCAAGAACGATCGGGCTCAACGTCGGACGGTTGCTCACCGTCTGTGCGGCCCTGGCTTGCCTGGGCGCCGCCCCGTGGGACGCGGCGGCCTCGTCGATCGACAAGGTCCGCTTCGGCGGAGACCAGAACCAGACCCGCATCGTCCTGGAGCTGAACCGCTCGACCGAGGGGCGCCGGCTGGCT
>DATCFQ010000515.1:0-3959 GCA_036509495.1 Caulobacteraceae bacterium | reverse complement strand
GAAACAGGCGAACGCGGATACCGGCGCGCCACTGTGCTTACGGCAGCTCTGACAGTGACACCAGATGGTCCACTTCGGCGGCCCATGGGCGCGAAACCGCACCGCGCCGCAGAGGCAACCGCCTTGCCAGTTGTCGCTCATGAGCCACCCCTCCCCGCGCCGACCCTGGGGTTCTCGTAACCGTGATGCAAAAAGTGCCGCTAAGCAAGTTGCGGAAACATAAAGAGAATTCGTGACGACAATTTGTAACTCATTGATATTTATAGCTGGGCAGGTTTCTCGACCTTTGTCATGCGGTGTGTAGGCTCCTGTGAACGGCTGTGAGAATCCGCGCTTATTTGGCGGCGAGGCTCATTTCGGCTGAAGGCGGCGGGTTGTCCCGATAGTCCATAGGAGGGCCCCGTCCCCGGAGCGGAGCGCGATCCGCGCGCGCAGCGAAGCGCAGGGGACGGGAGGCGCCTGTGGACCCATCGGGTCAACCCGCGGGAAGGGGTCTGGGGGAGGGTTTTCGGACGCGCTTGAGGCGCTGACAGGGCTACTTGGTCAGCGCTACAGTTGCTGTCGATCGTTGAACCAGGCGCGGCGCCGACCGATGAACCTGGCAGTTTAAGTTCGGCGCCGCGCCCCACACCGTGCCGGAGCACGATTGCAGGGGCATAATGGCGCCGGGCGCGGATCGCGTCCACGGGGTGACGCTGGCGCCGAGGGCGAGTGCGAGCTCTTCGATGACGCCAGCGCCCGCTTTTTCCTGTGCTGCCTCTGCCGCCAGCAGGTTCTGATCTGCAGTCATTGCGACCGGGGCCAGATCTACTGCGCCGGGGACTGTCGCGGCTATGGCCGCCGGATGCGACGGCGGGAAGCCGCCAGCCGCTATCAGCGCAGCCGTCAGGGCCGCTTCAATCACGCCGCGCGCAGCCGGCGCTACCGGGCTCGCCAGAAGATCGTGACGCACCAGGGTTCACCCGGCCTGGCGCCCGATGCTTGTGTGCCCGAGGTCTCGACGGCGACGCAGGAGCGGACCCCTCCTGGCGCCAGGGCGGCGGCCCTGAACAGTACACGCGCCCGCGCCCAGCGGGCCGATGTGACGTTCGGGCGTCATTGCCACTGGTGTGGCCAGGCGTGCTCGCCGTTCGTGCGGCGAGATCATCTGCGCCGCCGCCGAGCCGCCCGGTTCGACCCGCCCTGAGGACGCCCATGGTCATCTCCGCCGAGCTGCACGCTCAGATCCTGCGCTACTATCATGTGGAGAAGTGGCGAGCTGGAACCATCGCCCGCCAACTCGGCGTCCATCGCGACGTGGTCGCCCGCGTTCTGGCCCAGTCCGGGCTGCCGGCGCACGGGCCGATGCAGCGGCCGATGCGCATTGACCCCTACCTGCCGTTCATCCTGAAGACCCTTGAGGCCTTCCCGACCCTGACCGCGGCCCGACTCTACGCCATGGTCTATGAGCGCGGCTATCACGGCAGCCCCGACCACTTCCGCCATCTGATCGCACGCCATCGTCCCAGACCCAAGGCCGAGGCCTACCTGCGTCTTCGCACCCTTCCCGGCGAGGAGGCCCAGGTCGACTGGGGCCACTTCGGTCACCTTGAGATCAGGCGCGCCCGTCGTCCGTTGATGGCCTTCGTCATGGTGCTGAGCTACTCGCGCCGGGTCTTCCTGCGGTTCTTTCTGGACGCGCGGATGGACGCGTTCCTCACCGGCCACGCCTTGGCGTTCGAGGCGTTCGGTGGGGTGGCGAGGGTCCTGCTGTACGACAATCTTAAAAGCGCCGTCCTCGAGCGCCGCGGGGCGGCGATCCGGTTCAACCCCACGCTCTTGGCGTTCGCGGGTCACTACCGGTTCGACCCACGCCCCGTGGGCGTCGCCCGGGGCAACGAGAAGGGCCGGGTGGAGCGGGCCATCCGCTACATCCGCGATAACTTCTTCGCCGCGCGCGCCTTCACCGACCTCGACGACCTCAACGCCCAAGCCATGACCTGGTGCGAGGGGCCGGCCGCCGATCGGCCCTGTCCCGGCGAGGCGATGAGCGTGCGCGAAGCGTTCACCTTGGAAGCGCCGCGGCTGGCGCCCCTTCCGGATAACCCGTTCCCCTTGGAGACGCCTGTGGCGGTCTCGATCGGCAAGACGCCCTACGCCCGGTTCGATCGGAACGACTACTCGGTTCCCCACACCCACGTCCGTCGCCAGCTGACCGTTCTGGCCGACACACGCCAGGTCCGCATCCTCGACGGCGCCGTCATGGTCGCCCGTCATCTGCGCAGCTACGACGCCGGCGCGCAGATCGAGGATCCCGCCCATATCCAGGCCCTTCGCAATCACAAGCGCCGGGCGCGCAGCGCCAGCGCCACCGACCGCCTGGCCCACGCCGCGCCATCGAGCGCCGAGCTGCTGGTGCGGGCGGCGCAGCACGGCCACTCCCTGCAGACCACCGTCGCCGGGCTGAACCGGCTGCTGCAGCGCTATGGCGCCCGCGAGCTCGAGGCGGCCATCCTCGAGGTGCTGCAGCTTGAGGGACCCGCACCGCATCCCAACTCGGTTCTCCTGGCCCTCGAGAAGCGGCGCGAGCAGCGCAGACAGCCGCCTCTGGTTCACACCCCCTTGCCCAAGCACGTCCTGGACAAGGACCAGCCGGTCCGCCCCGCCCGTCTCGCTCCCTACGACAAGCTCAAGGATCAGACCGATGACGACGAGTGAGGGCTTGCGCCAACGCGCCGAGCGCCTGCGCCTTTATGGTCTCCTGGCCCACTGGGCCGAGGCCCAGGGCGCCGGCTGGGCGCCCACGCTTCTGGACTGGGAAGATCATGAGCGGGCCCGTCGCAGTCTCGAGCGTCGGTTGAAGGACGCCCGGATCGGAAGGTTCAAGCCGCTCGCCGACTTCGACTGGTCCTGGCCCGCCCGCTGCGACCGCGCCGCTATCGACGCGCTGATGGCCCTCGACTTCCTCAAGGACGCCGGCAACGCCGTGGTGGTCGGCCCCAACGGTGTCGGCAAGTCCACCATCGCCCGCAACGTCGCCCACCAGGCAGTTCTGCAGGGCCACACCGCCCTGTTCACCAGCGCCGGCCAGCTGCTCGGAGATCTCGCATCGATCGACAGCGCCTCGGCCCTGCGCCGCCGTCTCAGCCACTACGCCGCCCCCGCGCTCCTGGTCATCGACGAGGTCGGCTATCTCTCCTACTCCAACCGCCACGCCGACATGCTGTTCGAGCTGATCAGCCGACGCTACGAGACCAAGAGCACCCTGGTCACCACCAACCGGCCGTTCTGCGACTGGCACGAGGTGTTCCCCGGCGCCGCTTGCATCGTTTCCATGGTGGACCGCCTCGTGCACAACGCCGAGGTCATCGCCATCGACGGCGACTCCTACCGTCTCAAGGAAGCCACCGAGCGCGCTGATCAGCGGGCGCGCCAGCGACGGGCCCAAGCCTCGTGATGACCAAGCATCGCGCCGGCCTGGCGCCCGTCCGGCTCGAAATCCCCGACCACTGGACCCCCGAGACCGCACTCGCCGTGTTCGAACTGATTGACCACCTCCGCGATCAAATCTGGTCCCGATACGGCCTCGACATCCAAGACGAACTCCGCCGCCAGCTCAAGCTGGCCGACCCCGACGCAACAGCCGCGACGCCCCCGCAAGACATCTGACACGCCGACAGGCCCCATGCCTAACCGTCGCCAGAGCGCTTACGCCGCTCCCGTCCCGCCGCCGTTTATGCGCGGATCGGCACCGCCGCTAACAGCCCAAGCCTCGGTTCATCCCCGCGCTCGCGGGGAACAGGCCCGACCGCCAATAATCCAAACGTCATCACACGGTTCATCCCCGCGCTCGCGGGGAACAGGGCGCCGACCTCGCGAACTATCAGCGCAATCCCGGTTCATCCCCGCGCTCGCGGGGAACAGCTCGTCTTCTTCACCGTTCCGGGGATGTCGACCGGTTCATCCCCGCGCTCGCGGGG
>DATCFQ010000514.1:0-5875 GCA_036509495.1 Caulobacteraceae bacterium | reverse complement strand
CGCGGAGGCCTTCGGCCGCGCCCGCTTCGGCCGCGAGGCCACCGAGACCGAGGTGCGCGAAAGCCTGGCCGAGGCCATAGCCGCCGAGCTGGCGCCCTCAGAGGTCCGCTTCGACCCGATGGCCGGCCCCCGACCCTATGTGGTGCTGTTCGTGGGGGTGAACGGCTCGGGCAAGACCACCACCCTCGGCAAGATCGCCGCCGACCTGAAACGCCAGGGCGCCAAGGTCGTGGTCGGGGCCGCCGACACCTTCCGCGCCGCCGCCATCGAGCAGCTGCAGGTCTGGGGCGAGCGCGCCGGCGTGCCGGTGATCACCAAGGCCCAGGGCTCCGACCCCGCCGGCGTCGCCTACGAGGCGTTCGAGCGGGCCCAGGCCGAGGGCTACGACGTGGTGCTGATCGACACCGCCGGCCGGCTGCAGAATAAGGCCCAGCTGATGGACGAGCTGGCCAAGATCGTGCGCGTCCTGAAGAAGCTCGATCCGTCCGCCCCGCATGAGACCCTGCTGGTGCTGGACGCCACCGTGGGCCGCAACGCCCTTTCCCAGATCGAGGTGTTCGACCGCACCGCCAGGATCACCGGCTTGGTCATGACCAAGCTCGATGGAACCGCGCGCGGGGGTGTGCTCGTTCCGGTCGCGCAGGCCTCCGGGGCGCCGATCAAGCTGATCGGGGTCGGCGAGGGTCTGGACGATCTGCAGCCGTTCGACGCGCGAGCCTTCGCCCGCGGCCTCGTCGGCCTGAACGCCACGTAGGAAGCCATGGCCGAAAACGACATCTCCGAGATCGGCCCCCAGGGCGGCCCCAAAAGCCACCTCGTGCGGGGGGTGGTCGACTACGGCGGCCTCGTCGTCTTCCTGCTGACCTATCTGGCGGCGAAGTTCATCCTGAAGCAACCAGGGACCCAGCCGCTGCTGACGGCGACCTGGGGCTTGGTGGTCGGATCAGCCGTCGCCCTCCTGACCGGGCTGGTGGTGGAGAAGCGCATCGCGCCGCTGCCGCTGTTCGCCGGCCTGGCGGCGCTGATCTTCGGCGGCCTGACCCTGGTGTTCCACGATCCGCGCTTCGTGAAGATCAAGCCGACGGCCATCAATATCGCCCTGGCCGGGGTGATGCTGATCGGCACGGCCCTGGGCAAGAATCCGCTCAAGGCCCTGTTCTCCGACGCCCTGCACCTGACGCCCCAGGGCTGGCGCACCCTGACCATCCGCTACGGGATATTTTTCCTGGTGATGGCCGGGGCCAACGAGGCGGTCTGGCGCACCCAGCCCGACAGCGTCTGGATCCTGTTCCGCTTCCCCGGCCTGCAGGTGCTCAGCCTGCTCTTCGCCCTGACCCAGGTGCCGATGATGATGAGGGACATGAAGGCCATCGAGGCCGCCGCGGAGATGGAGCCCTAGGCGTCCGGTCCGCACGCCATGCACGGACGGAGCGTAACAAAACCGTCGCGGAACGGTGCTATATCAGGCCCGCGACCAAGAGGCTTCCATGGCCAAGACCAAGCTCGAGGGCGCCGGCACGCTCGACAAATCGCCGAGCCATCTGTTGCACCGCGCGCTGCAACGGGCGCTCGATATCTACGCCGAGACCGCCGGAACCACCGCCGTCACCCAGCGCCAGTTCGCCGTGCTGGCCGCCGTCGCCGCCCACGAAGGTCTGACCCAGGCCGACCTGGTGCGCGCCACCGGCATCGACCGCTCGACCCTGGCCGAACTGGTCGCCCGCATGCTGGGCAAGGGTTTGCTGGACCGCGAACGCTCCAACGAGGACGGCCGCGCCAACACCGTCACCCTCACCGACAAAGGCCGCAGCGCCCTCGGCGAGGCAGAGCCCAGGGCCCACGCCGCCGACCAGGCGATCCTGAAGCTGGTGCCCTCGGGCAAGCGCGGCGGCTTCCTCGCCGCCCTCAGGGCCCTGGCCGCCGAGCGGCCCAAGGCCGGCGATGAAAAGGCCGACAAGGGCAAGAAATCCAAGAAGGCCAAGAAGAAGGCCGCCAAGAAGGCCAAGAAGGGCCGCAAGACCCCCGAAGGCGAACCCACCCTGGTGGTGGGCTAAGACCCAGACTTCTCCGTCCCTGCGAGCTACCTCCCCCACCGAAGGTGGCGGGAGGGGGACCACGCGCCGCAGAGCGCGTGGTGGAGGGGGAGGGCCGTTGGCATGACTTGTCCGCTGCAAAGGCTGCAGCGCTTTCGATGTTTTGAGGCCCGTAGCTGAGGCCCGCCCCCTCCACCACCCGCTCTTCAGCCGGCTTTCGCCGGCCTCGGCGGGCAGTCCCCCTCCCGCCATCGCTGCCGCGATGGGGGAGATGCACGTCTTATGGCGCGACCGCGGCCCCGGCCTCCGGCACGATCTGCAGCTTGAACTCGGCGTTGTCGCGCAGATAGAGCTGCGCCGCCTGCTTGATCTGGGCCGCGTCGACGGCCTGCAGGCTGCCCACCACCCCGCGGATGGCGTCGAAGCGGCGCGGCTCCTCGTAGGCGCCCGAGAGCTGCTCGAGCCAGTACTCGTTGGACGCGCGCGACTTCTCCAGATCGTCGATCAGCGGCTTCTTGGCCCGGGCCAGTTCGTCGGCCGAGACGTCGTCGGCGCGCAGGCTGGCGGAGATCTTGGCCAGGTCGTCGTAGAAGGCGCTGATCTTGGCCGGCGGGATCTCCACCTCGGCGGCCAGATAGCCGTAGTGCGGGAAGGTCAGCGAGGCGGTGGCCGAGGCCTGGGGCGAATAGGTCACCCCGGCCGCTTCGCGCAGGTCGTCCAGCAGCCGGTTTTCGACCACCCCGGCCAGGACCCGGAGGGTGCGGGCCCGCTGCGGATTGGAGAAGAAGTCGTCGGTGGGCCAGGCCGCATAGGCGATCGACTGGTCGGCCCGGCCCTTGTGGTGCAGCACCACCGGCTCGGGCGCCGCATGCGGCATGGCGACCGAAAGGGCGGCCGGCGCGACGGCGTCGCCGGTGCGAGGGGGCAGGGCGCCGAAGGTCGAGGCGGTGAGCGCGATGGCCTTCTCGAGCGGGATGTCGCCAACGATGATCACGTCGATCGGGCCGCCCGAGACGGGGGTCTGCAACGCCGCCCTGAAGTCTTCGGGCGTGCTGGAGGCGACGTCCTGCGGCGTGGGGAAGGCGAAGCGCGGATCGCCGCCGTGCATCAGCCGACTGAGGTCGCGGCTCATCACGCCGGAGGGTGTGGCCCCGAGCTGATCCTCGACCGTGGCATAGTAGGTCCGCATGCGCTGGAAGGCCTCTGGCCGGTAGCCGGGCGCGGAGACATAGGCGGCCAGCACCTGCATCTGGGTCGGCAGGTCGCCGGGCCGGGTAGCGCCCTGCAGCACGAAGGCGTCCTCGCCGGTCTGGAATTCCGCGCCGTAGATCTTCGACGCCAGGATCTGCTCGAGCTGTTCGTCCGACAGGGCCTTCAGACCGCCTTCGGTGAAGGCGCCGCGCGCGGCCCAGACCGGCGTGACGTGGTCCTGGGGCAGGTCGAGCAGGCCGTGACCGATCCTGACCCGCACCATCACCTCGTTGTCGCGGAACTTGGTCGGCTTGACCGTGAGGCGCACGCCGTTGGCGAAGCGCACCAGGGTGACGCCCAGGTCCGAGATGGTCTTCTGGCCGGCGACCTTGCCGGACGCGCCGAAGTGGTCGTAGGGCCAGGCCTTGGCCAGCTCGGCCTCGGGAGGCTTGACCGGCGCGGCCTCGGCGGTCTGGAAGGCTTGAGCCAGGGTGGCGTCGCCGCCTTCGACCGGGTCGGGACCCGACATGAGCACCAGGGGGCCTGATCCGCTGAACACCGTCTTCAGCGCGGCGTTGACCGCCCCGGCCTTCAGGCCATTCACCTCCCGGGTGAACAGGGCGAGGTCCTCGGCGGGGCTGGTGACCACGTCGTCGTCCTCGAGGGTCTGGGCGATCTCGTTGGCGATCTGAGGCGTCTTGCGGGTCGCCGCCTGGGCGGCGGCGGTCTGCAGCAGCACCCGCCACTCGGCGATCTCGCGATCGAGTTCGGCCTGGGTGACGCCGTATCGCACGATGCTCCGCACTTCTGCGTCGGCGGCGTCCAGCGCCGGCTTCCACTTGCCCGGCTGGGCCGAGACATAGAGTTCGCTCACCTGGGCGGAATCCAGATCGTCGCCCTGAAAGGCCTGGGCCGAGATGAACGGCGGATTGTCGGCGCGCGACAGCCGCTGCAGGCGACGGTTCAGCACCTGAAGGCCCAGTTGCTCGATCTGCTTGCGGTCGCGCTTGGCCTGGCTGTCGCGGCTGGAGTCGTGCGGCTTCATCCATTCGACCTGGATGTTCAGCGGAGCGCCGGGCTCGACCACCAGCTTGGTCTGGGGGCCGCGCGTCTCGGGCGCCCCGAGGTCGGGGTCGGTCCCCGCCGGGCCCTGGCCCTTCCAGTCGGAGAACTCGGCCTTGATCTTGGCTTCCATCGCCGCCGGATCGAAGTCGCCCACGGCGATCAGCACGGCGCGCTCGGGGCGATAGTACTTGCGGTAGAAGTCGGCGATCAGATCGTGGTCGGCGCTGCGGATCACGCTGACCTGGCCGATCGGCATGCGCCGCGACGCCAGCTGGTCCTTCAGGAAGAAGCCGAGGGCCGATTTATAGACGTGCAGCTGGGGCGTATCGCGCGAGCGCTCCTCCGACAGGATGACGCCGCGTTCGCGGTCGATGGCGCCGGGATCCAGCAGCAGCTTGTCGGCCCCTTCGCGCAGCAGCATCAGGCCGGTGTCCAGGGTGTCCTGGTCGGTCTGGGGCAGGTCGAGCTGATAGATCGTCTGGGTTTCGGAAGTCTGGGCGTTGGTGTCGGCGCCGAAGGACAGGCCGTGGCGCTGAAGGATCTTGATCATCTCGCCTTCGGGCACGTGCTGGGACCCGTTGAAGGTCATGTGCTCGAGATAGTGGGCGAGGCCCTGCTGGGCGTCCGTCTCCATCTGGGCGCCGGCGTCGATTCTCAGGCGCAGCGAAGCCTGCCCGGGCGGGGTGGCGTTGCGCTGGATGGCGTAGCGCATGCCGTTGGGCAGCATGCCGAACCGCACATTGGGGTCGGCCGGAATGTCGCTGGAGGCCTGCGGCCACGGGTGGACCGCCGCGGCGGCGGTCTGGGCCATGGCGGTCGGCGGCGGTGAGCCGGCGAGGCTGAGGGCAAAGCCGGCGACGAACGCGGCCAAGGTTGGCTTGAAGGTCATGAAAGGGGAAATCCGGCTGAAATCGGGGGCAAGGTGGCGAGGAGATGTGGCCATGGCAAGACGAAGCAGAGGCGGCCAGTCGACGCAGGATGGCGCCGCAATCGAAGCTTAACCTAACGTGGTTATTCAGCCTCATGGACTCTTCGACAGACAACCTGTCGCCGATGGATCGCCGGGCCCTGCCGCGGCAACCGACGACCCTGCGAGGCAGGGCCTTTCCTGGCGGCTTCGAGTGCATGATCCGCGATTACAACGAGCGCGGCGCCAAGCTGCAGTTCATCGGGGCCTTGCCGGAGGACGACGCGTTCATCCTGGTGGTCTGGTCCACCGGCCTGGCTTTCGAGGGCCAGGTGCGTTGGCGCACAGGCGTCGAAGCCGGCCTCCGCTTCCTGCGCAGTTGCGACTTCCGCGGCCGCACCCCGGCCTTCTTCTGGGCGGCGCGCAGCGAGTGGCTGAGGAGCCGGCCGCGCCTGCCCCGGCGCGCGCTCGGCGTCCGCTCCTCGATGATCGACGCCGCCTCCAGCCTGCAGGCCGCGCCGACCCCCAGCTATATGACCCGGCCGCGCGACTAGTGTGGTGAATCTGAAGTTCGCAAGCTGATTGCGGCGGCCCTGATGCGAACTTCAGGTTCGTAAACCACACTCGAAAATCAAAGACGTCCTAGTGGATAGAATCTGACGCTTGGCGCCCACCGGTC